>DATCQC010000154.1:0-5320 GCA_036569685.1 Candidatus Limnocylindria bacterium
CAGTAGTCGCCCATGCGCTCGAGCTCGCTCGTCACCATGAGGACCGCGATGACGAACCGGAGGTCGCCCGCGATCGGCTGCTGCATCGCGATGATGTGGACGGCCGCGTCCTCGATGGCGTAGCGCAGGTCATTGATCGACTTGTCGCCGACGATGACCCGGTCGGCCCCTACGCGATCGAGCCGGGCGAGGGACGCGACGCTCTGCTCGATGGCGACATCGACCATGCTCGCGAGGCGCCGCAGGTCGCGGCGGAGCTGCTCCAGCCCCTGATCGAGCCCGGCCCGCTGGTGCAGCGCCGTCATTACCCGAACCGCCCGGTGATGTAGGCCTCGGTCCGCGAGTCGCGCGGGTTCGTGAAGATGTCGTCCGTCCGGCCGTATTCGACGAGGCGTCCGACGCCGTCATCCGCGGCGAGCATGAATGCCGTTCGCTGCGACACGCGCGAGGCCTGCTGCATGTTGTGCGTGACGATGACGATCGTGACCTCGGTCGCGAGCTCGCGCACGAGCTCCTCGATCTTGTAGGTGGCGATCGGATCGAGGGCCGACGCCGGCTCGTCCATCAGGAGCACGGACGGGTCTGTCGCGAGCGCCCGTGCGATGCACAGGCGCTGCTGCTGGCCGCCGGAGAGCGCGGCGCCGGACCGCTCGAGGCGGTCCTTCACCTCGTCCCAGAGCGCGGACCGGCGGAGGTTGCGTTCGACCAGCTCGTCCATCTTCTTCCGGTCCATCTTCCACCCACGCAGGCGGGGTCCGGCCGCGACGTTGTCGTAGATCGACATCATCGGGAACGGGTTCGGCTTCTGGAAGACCATCCCGACCATGCTCCGTACCTCGACGGCGTCGACGCCCGCCCAGTAGATGTCGAGGGAGTCGAGGAACACCTGGCCCGCGACGCGCGCGCCGGGGGTCGTTTCGTGCATCCGGTTGAGGCATCGAAGGAGCGTCGACTTGCCGCAGCCAGACGGCCCGATGATCGCGGTGACCGCGCCACGCGGCAGGTCGAGGCTGACGTCGCCGACGGCCTGGGTCGGGCCGTACCACGCGGAGAGATCCTCGATCCGCACGGCCGACTCGGTCTTCACCGGCCCCGCCGCGATCGGTGGCTCGGTCGCCGGCACGCGGTCGCGTTCCACAGTGCGCATCATCGCGCACCTCGCCGTATCGCCAGGCGCAGCGCGAGGCTGAGCAGCGCGATGACGCCGACGAGCACGAGCGACGAGCCCCAGGCCTTCGTGTGCCAGTCGTCGTACGGGGATGCCGCGTACTGGTAGATCTGGAGCGGCAGGGCCGAGATCGGCCTCAGCAGATCCGTGCTGAAGAACAGGTTGCCGAGGGCGGTGAGCAGCAGCGGCGCGGTCTCGCCCGCGGCGCGGGCGACGGCCAGCACGACGGCGGTCGCGATGCCGGCCCGGGCGGTCGGCACGACGATCGACAGCACGACGCGCCACCGCGGCGCGCCGAGCGCGAGGCCGGCCTCGCGGAGCGACTGCGGCACCAGTCGGAGCACCTCTTCGACGGTGCGGGCGACGATCGGGATCATGATGATCGCGAGCGCGATCGCGCCGGCCAGCGCGGCGTAGTGGCCGATGATGCCGCGCACGAGGAACGCCCACACGAAGACGCCGACGACGATCGACGGCAGACCGGCGATGAGCTCCGCCGCGAACCGTACCGCCGGCGCGAGCCGCCCGGAGCGGAACTCGGTGACGAAGATCGCGCTCGCGATGCCGATGGGGATGGCAAGCGCGCCCGCGAGCACGGAGAGGATCACCGTGCCGACCACCGCGGGGCCGACGCCGCCGCCCTCGACGCCGAACGGGAGCGGGCGTTCGGTGAAGAACGCGATGTTCAGCGCGGGCGCGCCGCGGACGATCACGTAGCCGAGGATGATCACGAGCAGCGTCGCGGCGCCGAGCGCTGACAGAGCCACGAGAACCTCCATCGTCCGCTCGCGCGCGCGACGGCGCGCGCTGACCGCGTGGCGCTCCGGTACGCGCGCGATGGTCGCGGCGGCGGTGCTCATATCACGAGTCCCTGCGGACCCGAGGCGACGCGGCGGATGAGGAGCCGCGCGGCGGTGTTGATGACGAGCGCCACGACGAGCAACACGAGCGCGATCTCGACGAGCGCGCTGAAGTGCAGCGGGTCGCTCGCCTCGGTGAACTGGTTGGCGATGGCCGACGCCATCGTGTACCCCGGCGTGAACAGCGACGGGCCGATGGTCGTCGAGCTGTTGCCGGCAACGAGCGTGACCGCCATCGTCTCGCCGAACGCGCGGGCGACCCCGAGCACGACCGCGCCGATGATCCCGACGCGCGCGTAGGGGAGCACCGCGCCGGCGATGGCCTCCCAGCGCGTCGCTCCGAGACCGATCATCCCTTCGCGTTGCGCCGGCGGCACCGCGAGCAGTACCTCACGGGTCACGGCGACGAGGAGCGGCAGGACCATGACCGCGAGGATCACCCCGCCCATGAGCAGGTCCGTCCCGACGATCGAGCCGCTGAACAGCGCGCCGATGACCGGAAGGGGGCCGACGGTGCGCTGCAGGAAGGGGTCGATCTCGGAGCGGAAGAGCGGGACGAGGACGAACAGGCCCCACAGCCCGTAGACGATGCTCGGGATGTAGGCGAGGAGCTCGATGAGGAACGCGAGCGGGCCGCGGATGGCCCGCGGCGCGTACTCGGTGAGGAAGATCGCGGCTCCGACTGCGATCGGCGTCGCGAGCAAGATCGCGATGGCCGTGGTGACGAGCGTGCCGAAGAGATACGCGCCCGCGCCGAACGCGGCGTGAACAGGGTCCCAGGTGCTCGTCACAAGGAAACCGGACCCGAAGCGCTGGATGGACGGCAGCGAGTCGAGGACGACGAGCAATGTGATGGCCGCGAGCGTGACCGGCACCAGCAGCGCCAGTGCCGTCACGCTCGCGGCGAATGTCCGATCCGCGGTCCGAGGGGTCACGAGCTCCTAGTTTGCGGGGAGGACCGGCTGGCCGCCGGAGGTCATCGATCTGATCTTCGCTTCGACCTTCGTCACCACGTCGGCCGGGAGCGGCGCGTAGCCGAGGTCCTTGGCGAACGCCTGGCCTTCGTGAGTACCCCACCAGAAGTACCTGGCCATCGCGAGCGCCTTGCTCTTGTCGGCCACGTCCTTGTAGGTGAGGAGGTACGTCATTGCGACGATCGGGTACGCGTCCGCGTTGCTCGAGTTCGTGAGCGACGCGCGGAGATCATCTGGGAGCGTGATCCCGACCGCGGCCTTGCTCACCGAGTCGAGGCTCGCGTCGATGAACTTGCCCGCGCTGTTCTTCATGGTCGCGGCGCCGAGCTTCTGCTGGAGTGCGTAGATGAGCTCCACGTAGCCGATGGAGTTCGGCGTGGACTTCACCGCGCCGGCGACCCCGTCGTTGCCCTTGCCGCCGACGCCACCCGGCCAGTTGACGGTCTGCGCGGCGCCGACCTGGGACTTCCAGGTCGCATTCACCTTGGACAGATAGTCCGTGAAGACCGCGGTCGTGCCGGATCCATCCGAGCGGTGGACGGTCACGATGTCGGCGGCCGGGAAGGTGACGCCGGGGTTGTCCGTGGCGAGTCGTGGGTCGTTCCACTTCTTGATGTCGCCGAGGAAGATCCCCGACAGCGTGTCGGCGGTGAGCTTGAGCGAGGTCACCCCGGCGACGTTGTAGGTCGCGACGATGCCACCCATGACCGCCGGGATGTGCAGGAGCGTCGTCTTCGCGTCGGCGAGCTGCTGGTCGGTCAGGGCGTTGTCGCTCGCGCCGAAGTCGACCGTCTTGTCGGTGATGCCCTTGACCCCGCCGCCGGAGCCGATGGCCTGGTAGTTCACCTGGACGCCGGTGAGCTTGTTGTACTCGTCGATCCACTTCGTGTAGATCACCGCCGGGAAGGTCGCGCCAGCGCCGCTGAGCGCCTGCGCCTCGTCGGCGCACTTGCCCGTGACCGGGATCCCGCACGGATTCGCCGTGCCGCCGGTCGCTGCAGGCTGGCCACCTCCACTACCGCCGCACGCCGCGGCGAGGACCGCGACGGCGAGGAGCGCTGTGATCGCGCGCATCGGTGATCCCATCAGGCTCTTCCCACCTCTATCACTTCTCTTGCGATCACAGCGTCGGCTACCGCTGCGTGGCGGAAGGGTGGCGGGAGTGAGGCCTCTGTGAAGCGCCGGTGAAGTGGGGTCGCCGTTAGCCGGCGGGACGCTCCCGCATGCGGTAGCCGACCCCGCGCACGGTCTCGAGCCAGCGGGGATGGTCGGCGTCGTCGCCGAGGCGCTCGCGGAGGGTCTTCACGTGGGTGTCGACCGTCCGCGGATCCCCGGAGAAATCGACGCCCCACACGCCGGCGACGATCTGATCGCGGGTCAGTACCTGGCCCGGCCGTCCGGCCAGATACGCGAGCAGATCGAACTCCTTCGCGGTGAGGGTGACCTCGCGGCCGTCCGCGGTCACGCGCCGCTTCGGGACGTCGAGCCGGAGCCCCGGCAGATCGAAGACCTCCATCGACGGCGGCTCGGCCACCCGCGACGCACGCCGGAGCATCGCGCGCACCCGCGCCACGAGCTCGCGCATCGAGAACGGCTTCACGAGGTAGTCGTCCGCGCCGATCTCGAGCCCGACCACCCGATCGAGCTCGGAGTCGCGCGCGGTGAGCATGAGGATCGGCACGTCGCTCTGGCGGCGGATACGCCGGCAGACCTCCAGGCCGTCGAGCTTCGGCAGCATGAGGTCGAGGATCACGAGCTCGGGGGCATTCGCCTTGAAGCTCTCGAGCGCCGCCTCGCCGTCCTCGGCGGTGAGCACCTCGTAGCCCTCTTGCCGCAGCGCGTACGCGATCGTGTGGCGGAGGTTCGTCTCGTCATCGACGACGAGGATGCTGCGCACCGACCGAGCCTACGCGGAGCGCGGGAGCGTCACGCTGAATGTGGCGCCCTGGCCTCGACCGCCGCTGGCGGCGCCGATGGTCCCCCCGTGGGCCTGCACCGCGTGCTTCGCGATCGCGAGGCCGAGCCCGGTGCCGCCGGTCGCGCGCGAGGGGTCGGACTTGAAGAAGCGCTCGAAGATGCGCTCGAGATCCGCGGGATCGATGCCCGCGCCCGTGTCTCGCACGAAGAGCGTGACCTCGGACGGGGTCGACGTCGTGCCGAGGGTCACGGTCCCGCCGGCCGGCGTGAACTTGATCGCGTTGTGTACGAGGTTCGCGAGGACCTGGGCCATCCGCGCCGGATCGACGCGCACGCGCGCACCGCTCGCGTCCGTCGCGGTCGCCAGGCGGATCTGCGCGCGAGCGGCGAGCGGCTCGAGG
>DATCQC010000155.1:0-11789 GCA_036569685.1 Candidatus Limnocylindria bacterium
CAGCGACGAAGCAGGCCGACCTGGTCCGGTACGCCGCTGCGCACGGCTACCCGGTGCCGGCGCTCCATGACGCAAGCGGCGCCGACCTGGTGCTCGAGAAGCTCGACGGACCGGAGATGCAGACGGTCCTGCGGCCGTGGAACGTCGGGCGCTACGCGCGGATCCTCGCGGATCTCCACCGCCGGCTGCACGAGCTCCCGCCGATGCCGGGTCTGGCCACCCGCTTCGGCGAGCCGCGGTCGCTCCTTCATCTGGACCTCCACCCGCGCAACGTGCTCCTGACCTCGCGCGGCCCAGTGGTGATCGACTGGGCGAACGCGGCGAACGGACCCGGTGCGGCGGACGTCGCGCTGATGTACGTGATCGGGAAGACGTCGACGATCGACGGTCCCGGTCCGATGCCGCTCGTCCTTCGGACGTTGCGAGACCGGTTCCTCGACACCTTCGTCGCGGCCGCGGCGGAGCCGGGATTCGCCGCCGTCCTCCCGGCGGTCACCGAATGGCGGAAGCGAGACGAGAATGTCACGCCGACCGAGCGAGCGGCGCTCGACCGGCTCCTCGCGCGTGTGACACTTGAGCGGTGACGACCCTCGCCGCGACCGCGGATCGCCGGCGGCAGCGCCTCCAGCACGCGTTCGCGCTGCTCCTTCCGGCAGTGCTCTTCGGCTTTCTCGTGACGTCGCAGTGGCAGGGGCAACAGCAGCGCAGCGAGATCGCGGTGCGGTACAACGCGCCGCTCACCGATGCTGCGCTCGCGCTCCAGAAGGAGCAGGACGACCTCAAGGCGCAGCTCCAGGATCTCCGGGCGCAGCTCGACACGATCCAGTCGAACGCGTCCTCGCAGAGCGGCGCTGCGAGTGAGCTCGAGAAGGCGCTCGCCACGCTGAAGGCGCAGGCCGGGCTGAGCCCGCTGACCGGCGACGGCGTCATGGTCCAGCTCGACGATTCGCACACCGTCGCCGCCGGGGCGGCGAACCTCGATCAGGCGATCTGCCACTCGACCGACCTGACCGACATCCTCAACACGGCGTGGCGCGGCGGCGCGCAGGCGATCTCGGTGAACGCGCAGCGCGTCGTGTCAAGCACGAGCGTGTACTGCGTCGGCTCCACGATCATGGTGAACGGCACGCTGCTCTCGCCGCCGTTCAACATCGCGGTCATCGGGCCGCAGAACAGCGTCCTCGGCGCGTTCGACGATCCGAGCCAGCTCCGCGACATCAAGGCCCGCCGTGACGTGCAGGGCCTCGGCTTCCGGGTGACCCGCGCGAATGCGATCAACGTGCCGGCGTATGACGGCGCGCTCACGGTCCGGGTCGCGACCCCGCAGTGAGATCCAACGCCGGCGGGATCGCCGCTACGGTCGTCGCGCTGTTCCTTGGGGTCCTCGTCGTGACGCAGTTCCGGTCACAGGACGTGTACTCGCGGAGCCTGCAGCTCGAGACGCCGTCATCGCTCACGACGCTCATCGCGAATCTCTCCGACCGCAACAACTCGCTGCGCGATGAGATCTTCGATCTCCGCCTGCGCGTCGCGGCGGCGCGGGACTCCGTCGCGAGCGGTCAGGGCTCGCTCACCGACAGCCAGCGCGAGATCGACCAGCTGAAGATCTTCGCCGCGTTGAGCGCCGCCCGCGGGCAAGGGATCAGCGTGAGGATCGATGGCGCGTTCGACGATCGCGCGATGAGCGATCTCACGAACGAGCTCCGCAACGCCGGCGCCGAGGCCATCTCCGTGAACGACGTGCGCGTCGGCGCGCGGTCGTGGTACGGCCCCGGGCCCGACCGCACGATCCTGCTGGACGGCCGGCAGCTCAACGGACCATGGACGGTGAAGGCGATCGGCGCGAGCGATGTCGTGTACGTGGCGATCACTCGCACCGGCGGGATCGAGGGGCAGTTCGAGCTCATCTACCCGAAGACCCGCTTCACCGTGACGAAGGAAACGACGATCGACGTACCGGCGGTCGCGGTCCAGCGCTGAGCCCGCTCCTAGACTGCGCGTCCTGATGCCGAAGCCTCCGCTGCCCCTGTACCTGGACGACATCGTCGTGCTGCGCAAGGTCCATCCCTGCGGCGGTGACACGTGGCGCGTCGTCCGGCTTGGAGCCGACATCGGAGTGCGCTGCACGACGTGCGATCGGCGGGTCCTCATCGCCCGCAGCGAGCTCGAGCGCGACATCAAGCGGTTCACCGAGCGCGGTCCTCTGGCGCCGGTCGAATAGGCGGGCCGGTGGGCCAGCCGGGCGAGGCCGCCGCCGAGCGGGGCATCATCCGCAACCGGGCGTTCCTGGCGCTCTGGGCCGCGCAGATCCTGTCGCAGGTGGCGGCGAACGCCACGACGTTCGCGCTCATCGTGCTCGTCGGCGAGATCACGAAGTCGAACACGTCGTCGTCGATCCTGATCCTGCTTGCGATCCTGCCGGCCGTCGTGTTCGGCGTCTTCGCGGGCGTGATCGTCGACCGGACCGACCGTAAGCGCGTCCTCGTCATCACCAATGCCCTGCGCGCCGGCGCTGTGCTGCCGCTCCTCGTGCTCGGCGAGAGCGTCACGACCGCGTACATCGTCAACTTCCTCGTCGCCGCGATCACGGTGTTCTTCGTGCCCGCGGAATCCGCGACGATCCCGGCGATCGTGCGCAAGCGCGACCTGCTCGTTGCGAACTCGCTGTTCACGTTCACGTTCAACGGCGCGTTCCTGGTCGGCTTCATCATCCTCGCGCCGATCGTCATCGCGCTCGCCGGCTATCAGGCGCTCTTCGTCGTGGTCGGCGCGATGTTCGCGGGTGCGGCGCTGCTCTGCCTCACGGTCCCGACGGTCGCGCCGGCCGCCCACGAGGGCCGGATCATCGGCGTGGATGTCGCGGGCAAGGCGATGGCCGAGACCCTCGGCGGTGTCGGCGAGGCCTTCGCGTACCTGCGGACGCATCCGCCGGTCGTCTGGTCCCTTGTCTACATCGCGCTCACGTACATGCTCGTGGCCGTCGCCGGCGCGCTCGCTCCTGGGTTCGTGCGTGAGGTCCTCGGCCTCGGCGAGAAGAACGTGGTCGTCCTCGTGGCGCCCGCGGGGCTGGGCGTGGTCGTCGGACTCGGGGCGCTGAATGTCATCGGCGGCCGCCTGGCGCCGAACCGCGCGATCGGGACCGGGCTCCTCGTCACGGCGATCGCGCTGGTGATCCTCGCGGCCGAGCGTCCGCTCGGGGTGATCTTCCGGAACGCGACCGGCCCGACCGCGGGGTTCCCGTTCTTCGTCGGGCTCGTGAGCCTCACCGCCTTCGTGTTCGGCCTGTCGTACGCGTTCATCACCGTGCCGTCGATGACCCGCCTGCAATCCGATCTGCATGACGAGATCCGCGGTCGGATCTTCGGCGTCCTGAACATGCTCGTCTCGGTGTTCAGCTTCGCGCCGCTCCTGCTGGTCGGGCCCGTGGCCGACGCGTACGGCGTCGCGCCGGTCTTCGTCGGCGGCGCGATGGCATGCCTGCTCGCCTGGGTCGGTGGGCGGGCGTCACGGGGTCACGTGCGAACGGAGGCCGCGTCCGGAATGTGACCGGCGATGCGGACAGGTCCGACTAGAATCGACCACACGTGACCTCCGCCCGGGCCACCTATTTCCACTACGTCGGCCGGCACCGCACCCAGCTCGTCCTCGGCACCCTGGCCGTTGCCGCTGGGTCCATCGCGGCCGTCGTGCCGCCGCGCTTCATCGGCCAGCTCATCGACGGGCTGAACCGGGGCACGACGCTCGATGCGATCGTCCGGCTCGCGCTGCTCGCGCTCCTGTTCTCGGGCATCGACGCGATCTGCCGGGCCGCCGGGCGGTACTTCGTCATGAACACGTCCCGGTACATCGAGTACGACATGCGCAACGACCTGTTCGCGCACCTGCAGCGGATGCACCTCGGGTACTTCCAGCATCAGCGGATCGGCGATCTGATGGCCCGCATGACCAACGACCTGTCGGCCGTCCGGCAGATGCAGGGCCCCGGGGTCATGAACGTTGCATCCACGACGATGACATTCGCGTTCACGATCATCTCGATGCTCGGGGTCTCCGTGAAGCTCACGCTCATCTCGGTCGTGCTCATGCCGCTCGTGTCGCTCACGTTCTGGATCATCGGCCGGCGCGTGCACGTGAAGTTCGAGCGTCTGCAGGCGCAGTTCGCGGAGATGTCGACGACCGCGCAGGAGAACTTCTCGGGCATCCGCGTGGTGAAGGCTTTCTCACAGGAGAACGCGGAGATCACGCGCTTCGCCGCGGTGAACGAGGAGTATGTCCGCCGGGCGATCAACCTCCGGCGGATGGACGGACTCATCTGGCCGACGATGTCGTTCATCCTCGGGCTGGCGGTGCTTGCGACCCTGTACATCGGCGGCCAGGACGCGATCGAGGGCCGGATGACCCTCGGCCAGCTCGTGCAGTTCGTCGCGTACCTCAACCTGCTGGCGTGGCCGATGATCGCCCTCGGGTGGGTCTCGAACCTCTTCCAGCAGGGCTGGGCCTCGCTCCAGCGACTGCAGGAGCTCTGGGACGCGAAGCCCGACATCTTCGACCCGGCCGACCCGGCGGCGCACGCGATCCGGGGCGACGTCGAGTTCCGGAACGTGAGCTTCGCGTACGGCCCGACCGAGGTCCTCCATGACGTGAGCTTCACGGTCCCGGCCGGCGGGTCGCTCGCGATCGTCGGCCACACCGGCGCGGGCAAGTCCAGCCTCGTGAACCTCATCCCGCGGCTGTTCGACGCCACGTCCGGCGACGTCCTGATCGACGGGATCGACGTGAAGCGATACCCGCTCGCGGCGCTCCGCCGCGCGGTCGGGTACGTGCCGCAGGAGACGTTCCTGTTCAGCGTGCCGCTGCGCGAGAACGTGAGCTTCGGCCTCGAGGCCGCGCTCGACGACCCCAAGCTCGACTGGGCCGGTGACGTGTCGCAGCTGAACAAGGACGTCGAGGACTTCCCGGCACGCTACGACACGATGATCGGCGAGCGCGGCGTCACCCTATCGGGCGGTCAGAAGCAGCGCACCGCGATCGCCCGCGCCGTGGCGAAGGACCCGCGCATCGTCATCCTCGACGACGCGATGAGCGCCGTGGACACGTATACGGAGTCCGAGATCCTCCGCCGCCTCCGCGGCGTGCTGCAGGAGCGGACCAGCATCATCGTCGCCCACCGCATCTCGACCGTGAAGGACGCCGACGAGATCATCGTCTTGGACGAGGGGCGCGTCGCCGAGCGCGGCACGCACCGCGACCTGCTCGAGCGGAACGGCATCTACGCGCAGATGTACCGGCGCCAGCTGCTCGAGGAGGAGCTCGACGTCGACACCGAGAAGGACGAGCACGAGCGGCGGGTGAGGGCCGCGCAGGACGCGGGCCCGACCCAATTCCGCACGCGCATGGGCAGCGGCGGGATGGGGGAGAGCGCCTGATGGCGGGCTTCTTCCAGGAGGACGAGATCCTCGGCAAGGCGTACGACGGCCGGCTCATGCGCCGGCTGCTCTCGTACCTGCGGCCATACAAGGGACCCGTCGCCATCGCCTTCGTCCTGCTCGTCTTCCTCTCGTTCGCCGACATCGCGCCGCCGATCATCACGAAGTTCCTCATCGACTCGGCGATCGCGCCCGCGGTGAACGGCGACATCCCCGCAGCGGAGGGCCTTCGGCTCCTCGTCCCGCTCGGTGCGGCGTATCTCGGCGTGCTGCTCGCCTCGGCCGCGCTGCGGTACGGACAGAACATCCTCACGACGTACGTCGGCCAGCGCGCCATGTACGACCTGCGCGTCCAGCTCTTCGGCCATCTGCAGTCGCTGTCGCTCTCGTTCTTCGATCGCAACCCCGTGGGCCGGCTCATGACCCGGATCACGAACGATATCGACGCCCTGACCGACATGGTGACCCAGGGGGTCGTGTCGATCTTCGGCGACTTCCTCATGCTGATCGGCATCGCGGTCGTCCTGCTGTTCCTGGACTGGCGGCTCGCGCTGCTCACGTACGCGACGCTGCCGATCATCGTCGCGCTCACGTTCTACTTCCGGAAGACCATGCGGGAGTCCTTCCGGAGCATCCGCATCCGGCTCGCGCGGATCAACGCGTACCTCAACGAGAACATCAGCGGGATGTCGATCGTCCAGCTGTTCACGCGAGAGCCGCGCGCGTACCGGCAGTTCGACGAGCTGAACACGGATCTGCTGAACGCGAACCAGGGCGCGATCAAGGCGATGAGCCTGTTCTTCCCGGCCGTGACGTTCACCCGTGCGGGCGCGGCATCGGCGATCTTCATCGCCGGCGGCTACTGGGCCATGGGCGGCCAGCTGACCATCGGCACGCTCCTCGCGTTCTGGCAGCTCCTCGACCAGTTCTTCCGGCCGATCCAGGACCTGTCGGAGAAATACAACATCCTCCAGTCGGCGATGGCCTCGTCCGAGCGCGTGTTCCGCCTGCTCGACACCGAGGCGACGATCGTCGACTCGCCGCATCCGGTGGCCCTGCCGAGCGTGCGAGGCGAGATCACGATGGACAACGTCTCGTTCGCGTACAACGAGGGCGACTGGGTCCTGCGCGACGTCGACTTCAAGAATCTCCGCGGGCGAGAGTGTCGCGATCGTCGGAGCGACCGGGGCAGGGAAGACCTCGATCATCAGCCTCATCTCGCGCTTCTACGACGTGCAGAAGGGCCGGATCCTGCTGGACGGGGTGGACCTGCGCGACCTCGCGCAGCGCGACGTCCGGCGGCACGTGGGCGTCGTGCTCCAGGACCCGTTCATCTTCGCGGGGACGATCGCCTCGAACATCCGACTGAACGAGACAGGGATCACGGACGAGCAGGTGCGGTCCGCGGCGCGCTTCGTGAACGCCGACAAGTTCATCGAGCGCCTGCCGGACGCGTACGAGACCGTGGTCACCGAGCGGGGCTCCACGCTGTCGGTCGGCCAGAAGCAGCTGCTCGCGTTCGCGCGCGCGATCGCGTTCAACCCGGAGATCATGCTCGTGCTCGACGAGGCGACCTCGTCCGTCGACACCGAGACGGAGCACCTCATCCAGGACGCGCTGAAGAAGCTGATGGTCGGACGGACCTCGATCATCATCGCCCACCGCCTCTCGACGATCCAGAACGTCGATCGGATCATCGTCCTGCACAAGGGCCGGGTCGCGGAGATGGGGTCGCACAGGGAGCTGCTCGGCCAGCATGGCGTCTACCATCGGCTCTACGAGCTCCAATACCGCGCTCACGAGGGTGCTTCGGCGTAGCGCGGTCCCACACCAGCTGGACCGGCGCGCGTTCCTCGCCGCCTCCGCGCGCATCGCCGCACTCGCCGCGCTCGCGCCGCTGGCCGCGTGCACCCAGAGCTCGGGGCCGGTCAAGCTCGACAAGGACCCGTTCACCCTCGGCGTCGCGTCGGGCGACCCGCTGCCCGACGCGGTGATCCTCTGGACCCGGCTCGCCATGGACCCGCTGCACGGCGGCGGCATGCCGAACACGCCGGTCGGCGTCGAGTGGACGATCGCCCGCGACGACGGGTTGAAGGATGTCGCGAAGTCCGGGACCGCGAGTGCGATCCCCGAGCTCGCGCACTCCGTCCACGTCGACGTGAACGGCCTCGAGCCGGACCGCGTGTACTGGTACCGGTTCCGCGCAGGAGGGATCGAGAGCCCGATCGGCCGCACCCGGACGGCGCCGGCGGCGAATACGAGCCCGCAGGTGCTGAAGTTCGCCTTCGCCTCGTGCCAGAACTACACCCAGGGCTACTACACGGCGCACGCGGCGCTCGCGCGCGAGGATCTCCACGCCGTGGTGTTCCTCGGCGACTACATCTACGAGGGCGACGCCCGGGGCGACCGGGTGCGCGACTACGTGAAGCGCGGGTGGGCGTTCACCCTGGCCGACTACCGCGATCGCTACGCGCAGTACAAGACGGACCAGGACCTGCAGGCGTCGCACGCCGCGTTCCCCTGGATCGCCACCTGGGACGACCACGAGGTCGAGAACAACTACGCGGGCGGCATCGACGTGAACGACCCGAAGAACAAGCAGGCGGTGTTCGAGCGGACGAACGCGTACCAGGCGTACTACGAGCACATGCCCGTCCGCGTCGCTCGGCCCTCGGGCCCGGCGCTCAAGCTCTACCGCGCGCTGTCGTTCGGCGACCTCGCGACGTTCCATGTCCTCGATACCCGTCAGTACCGCTCGCCCGAGGTCGCGCTCTGCGCGGATACCGCCGAGACGCCGTCGGGCTACTGCGCGCCGAGCCTCGATCCGAAGCGGACGATGCTCGGCACGGAGCAGCGGGACTGGCTCATCGGTGGCCTCGGCGCGTCACGCGCCGCATGGAACTTCGTCGCGCAGTCCGTGCGGTTCGCGCAGCAGGACTCGAGCCCCGACCCGGCGACGCACCACTTCGACGGCGTCGACAACTGGATGGGCTACGTCGCGGACCGCCAGATCATCCTGGACCAGCTCGCGCGCACGAAGAATCCGGTGGTGCTCTCGGGCGACAGCCACGTGGACTTCGTGTACGACCTGAAGCGCGACTTCGCCGATCCGGCCTCACCGACCATCGCGGCGGAGCTGCTCGGCACGTCGATCAGCTCCGAGGGCGATCCGTTCATCCCCCAGACGCAGTTCGATCCATCGGCCAAGAACACGCAGCTGCGGTTCTTCGACAACCACCGCGGCTACGTCCGCTGCACGCTCGAGCGCGGCCGCCTCGCCGCCGACTTCCGCGCCGTGTCGACCGTGACCGCGCCAACGGCGACGGTGAGCACCCTCGCGACCTTCGTCGTCGATGACGGAAAGCCCGGCGCGCATCGCGCCTGAGCTCGCGCCCCTGACCGCGACCGACGCGCTTGACGTCGCGGTCGGCGCCGCGCGCGCGGCCGCGACGATCCTGGTCGAGCGATTCCGCGGACCGGCGGTCGGGGTACGCAGCAAGTCCACCGCGACCGACCTGGTGTCCGAGGCGGACGAGCAGGCCGAGCAGGCGGTGGTCGCGTACCTCCGCGCGCGGCGCCCACACGACGGGCTGGTCGCTGAGGAGGGCTCGGCCCGCGAGAGCACGACCGGCTTCCGCTGGCTGGTCGATCCGCTGGACGGCACGATCAACTACCTCTACGGCATCCCGCACTGGTGCGTGAGCGTCGCGTGCGCGGACGCTGGCGGCGCGATCGCCGGCGCGGTGTTCGATCCGACCCGGGGCGAGCTCTTCACCGCGGCGCGCGGCGCCGGCGCGCACCTCGGCGGCCGCCCGGTCGCCACGAGCTCGGTCACCGAGTTGGCCACGGCCCTGGTCGCGACCGGATTCAGCTACGACTCCGGCGAGCGAGCGGCGCAGGCCGCGATCGTCGCCAAGGTCGCGGGGTCGGTCCGCGACATCCGCCGTGCCGGATCCGCCGCCCTCGATCTCGCGTGGGTCGCGGCCGGCCGGCTCGACGCGTACTTCGAGGTCTCACGCTCGGCTTGGGATAGCGCCGCCGGCGCCCTGCTGGTCAAAGAAGCGGGCGGCGACGTGACCTGGACGGAGCACACCGAGATCGTCGCGTCGGGTCATTCGCTGCATCCGCGACTTGTTGCGCTGCTGCGCGCAAGTCATGAAAAGCCCGTTTAGACTGGACCTTGATGGCGATCGATCAGAAGACCCCGACCGGCGCCCAGCCCATCGATTTCGAGGAGGACGTCATCCAGCGGCGCCCGCTGACCACCCAGACCGGGATGGGCGGGCACGAGCCGCGGATGATCTCCGGCGTCACCGCCAGCGACGACAACATCGTGTTCACGACCGTGAACATGCTGGTGAACTGGGCGCGCTCGCGGAGCCCGTGGCCGCTCGGGTACGGCCTGGCCTGCTGCGCGATCGAGATGATGGCGAGCGCCGCGTCGCATCACGACCTCGCGCGCTTCGGCGCGGAGGTGTTCCGGTCGAGCCCCCGCCAGGCCGACGTGATGATCGTGGCCGGCACGGTCACCCACAAGATGGCGCCGCGCCTGCGGCGCCTCTACGAGCAGATGCCCGAGCCGAAGTGGGTCATCGCGATGGGGAACTGCGCGAGCTCGGGCGGCGAGTTCTGGGACAGCTACGCGACGCTCCAGGGCGTCGACACGGTCGTCCCGGTCGACGTGTACGTGCCTGGCTGCCCGCCGCGCCCCGAGGCGCTCACCGAGGGCGTGCTCCGGCTTCGCGAGAAGATCTTCAAAGGTGGCTGAGCGCTGACCACCATCGACCGGGAGCGTGCCGCGATCGAATCGGCCGCGTCGGTGACGCTACCGGTCATCGAGAGCGACGAAGGCCTCGAGACCGAGGAGCTCATCCTCAACCTCGGGCCGCAGCACCCATCGACCCACGGCGTCCTCCGGCTCGTGCTCAAGCTCCAGGGTGAGAAGGTCATCGAGTGCATCCCGGTCATGGGGTACCTCCACCGGGGCATCGAGAAGATCTTCGAGTGGCGGACCTTCCACCAGGGGATCCGCTACGCCGACCAGGCCGACTACGTCTCGAACATGCTGCAGGAGCATTGCTACGCGGGCGCGATGGAGGCGATCGGCGGGATCGACATCCCGCGGCGGGCCGAGTACCATCCGCGTGATCGTCGACGAGCTCTCACGCTGCGCGTCGCACCTCGTGTGGCTCGGCACGTACGGCCTCGATGTCGGCGCGACGACGCCGATGCTCTACTGCTTCCGCGACCGCGAGGAGATCCTCGACCTGTTCGAGGAGCTGTGCGGATCACGCATGAACTTCAACTACTTCCGCCCGGGCGGCGTGCTCTACGACTTCCCGCCGGGCATGCTGTCCAAGCTCGAGCGGTTCCTCGATCGCTTCGCCGGCCACATCGAGCGGGACTACGTCGAGCTGTTCGAGACGAACGAGATCTTCCTCGAGCGGACCATCGGGGTCGGCGGCATCCCCGGCGTCGTCGCGACGCAGTACGGGCTCACCGGCCCGATCCTCCGCGCCTCGGGCGTCGACTGGGACCTCCGGAAGGATCGCCCGTACTCCATCTATCCCGAGCTCACCAGCTTCAAGTCGGTCACGTCGGTCGAGGGCGACGCGTACGCGCGGTACAAGGTGCGGCTCGGCGAGCTGCGCCGGTCCATCGAGATCGTCCGCGAGTGCATCGCGAACATCCCCGGTGGCGCGGTGCGCGCGCGGCTCGGCCACGTGTGGAAGTGCCCGAAGGGCGAGGCGTACTACACGGTCGAAGGCGCCAAGGGCGAGGTCGGCATCTACATGATCAGCTCGGGTGGCTCGGCGACGAATCCGTTCCGCGCGAAGATGCGCGGCCCGTCGTTCAACAACCTGCAGATCCTCCCGTGGCTGCTCCAGGGCCGGCTGGTCGCGGACGTCGTCGCGATCCTCGGCTCGATCGACATCGTGCTCGGGGACGTCGACCGATGATGGTGCGGGCCTAGATGCTCGGCATCCTGAACGGCATGAAACGGACCCTGAGCCACGTCTTCATGCGGAAGTCCGTGACGCGCAAATATCCATACGAGAAGCGGGAGCTTCCCGAGCGCAGCCGCGGCCTCATCGCGTTGCTGCTCGAGCCCGAGACGAGCATCTTCAAGTGCGAGTCGTGCCTCATGTGCGAGAAGGCCTGCCCGCCGCGTGCGATCTCGATCTCGTACACGTTCCGCAACGCGTTCCGGAAGCGGCCGCCGATCGCGCCGCGCGCGTCCTACTACCGCATCCGCATGGTCCAGACCGCGCCGTACGGGGATCGCCGGCCACTGTCCAACGCGGTGCTCACCGTGCCGGCCGAAGCCGAGCGCGGCCTCGACCTCGGCCGGGTGGACCAGAT
>DATCQC010000156.1:0-11118 GCA_036569685.1 Candidatus Limnocylindria bacterium
GCGACCGGCGCTGGGAGCAGCGTCCGCGCGCCGTCCCAGACCACGACCCTGCCGGATGCGTCGAACAGGTGGTACGCGAGGTCGAACTTCTGCGCCGGGTCCCACGTCGTCGAGCCTGCGTTCGTGAGCGTCACCGGGACCGTGACGCTCGCCCCGCGCGGCCCCACCGACGTGGCCGGCACGGTGTAGACCGCGCCGATCGCGGGCACGACGATCCGCTCGGTCACCGCGGGGAACGTCGCGCCCTTCGATGAGAACCAGGCCACGCCCTCCTGCACGAGATCGAACCGGAGCGTGTAGGTCCCGGCCACAGCAGGGCCGACGACCCGCACGAACGCGGTGGTGGTGACGCCCGGTCCGACGCCCGCAACACTCGTGCGCGCGCCGTCCCAGGTCACGACCGTGCCCGCCGCGTCGTACCAGTGGTAGCTGAGGTTGATGGTCGAGCCCCATGTCGCGGCGGACGCGTTCGTCACCCGCACGGCGGTGGTGGTCGTCATGCGTGTGGCCATCGCGGTCGGGATCCCCGATGCGTCGATGGACGCGGCGTAGGTCGACAGCGCTCCCGGGTTCACCGATACGGTCTGGTCGAACGTCGGCACGTTCTTCCCGGAGAACCACGCGACGCCTTCCTGCACCAGGTCCCACTTGAGGATGTAGGTGCCGGCCGTGGTCGGGAACGAGATCGAGGCCTGCACCGTCTGCGACGCGCCGGGCGCGACGTCGGCGGCGAGGTATGAGCGCGTGCCATCCCAGACAACGACCTTGCCGGTCGCGTCGGTCCAGTGATAGCCGAGGTGGACCGGCGTCGTGCCCCCGGCATTCCAGATGAAGTTGCCGGTGTTGGTGAGGGCGATCGGCACGGTCGCCGCCGCACCCGATACGCCGAGCGTCGTGATCTGCGGCACGTACTGCGCGCCGAAGGTCTTCGTGCAGCACACCGTGAGGTTCACGTTCCCGGTGGGGATCCCCTTCGCGCTGAACCACGTGATGCCTTCCTGCGCGAGGTCGAAGCGCAGCTGGTACGTGCCGCCATCAGGAGGCGACTGGACCTGCGCGTTCACGAGCACCGAGCCGCCGGGCTGCAGATCGGCGGGCAGCTTCGTGCGAAGGCCGTCCCACACGACGAGCTTCCCCAGCGAGTCGTACCAGTGGTAGCCGAGGTCGACCGGATTCGAGCTCGTGGTCGAGAAGATGCCCTGGCCGACATTGCTCACCGTGACCGGCACCGCGATCGTCTGACCGATCTGCATCTGCGGCACCGCGCCGACGCTGTACGACGCGCGGTAGTCGGGGCCGACGCCGGTAGGCGTCGGGTCGGCGGGAATGCCTTTGTCCTTGAACCAGAATTCGTTCTGCTTGTAGAGGTCGAGCAACATCGTGTAGCTCGGCGAGGCCGCGAGCGGCGCCGTGACCGGGATCGTGAGCGTGACCGTCTGCCCGGCCTGGATGTCGGCCGGGAGCGAGGCGAAGTTCTTGCCGACTGTCACGACACCGCTCGCGTCGTCGATCCAGCGGTAGCCGAGCACGACCGGATCGACCCCCGAGGACGGCCACACGCGCCCGCCGTCGTTCTGGACGGTCACGCTGACGGTCAGGGTTTGGCCGGTGAACCAGGACTTCGGGACGGTGTCGCTCACCCAGTTGGCGCTCCAATCGGCGGAGCGGAACCACATGTCGCGGTACGGGTTGTTGTAGAGAGTGTTCCACCAGGCGCCGTTGGTCTCGAGGTCCCAGCGGACCGTGTAGCTGCCGATCACGGGCACCGTGAACGGCACCGTGGCGGTCCCGATCGCCCCGGGTGGGATCGCCTGGGCGATCACGCCCTGGCCACCCTGATTCACGTACGGGGCGCCCTTCACGAGGATCCGGTACGAGACCACGGTCCCTGCGGGGATCTGGGTCGCGCCGCGATTGAGGACGGTCGTCTGGACCTGCACGACCGACCCCGCGAGCCCGGCCTTCGGGAGGTTCGGCTCGAGCGCGACGAGGTTGACGTAGCCGTTCTGCACCGCGGTCTGGGCCATCGTTCGGATCTGCGGCAAGAGGTTCCAAAGCGCGTTGCCGGGACACTCCGTCTGGCCGCCGTTCTGGCCGACGATGTAGTTCGAGTCCCGGTGGCCCTGGATGTTCGGCGGGTTCGACGTCACCGGGACCCACGTGCCGTCGCTGCGCTGCTCCTGATGGGTGTAGGTGTCCGCGCCGTACGGCGCGATCCCGAACTGCGCGAACTTCATCGCGATGATGTTCGCGATGCCGCCGACCATCGCCGGCGTGGGCGTCGTCGAGGTATAGGTGCCGATGGCCACGACGCCGATCGATCCGTTGTTCCAGCCGTACGCGTGGCCCCCGATGACGTGGTCACCACCGGCGCGGCCGGTCCAGATGTTGCCGTACTTGTCGACGAGGTAGTTGTAGCCAATATCGCCCCAGCCGCGCGTGATCGCGTGGAAGTAATAGATCGCGCGGATCGTCGCGGCGACGTTCGTGCCGCCGTCGTCCCCCGCCGTGTGATGCACGATCGCCTTCTGCACGCGCTTGTACTCGGGCGTCCAGGTCATGATCGATTCGTCGGCGCCCCAGTCCTGGCGCGTGAGGATCTTGGACGGGCCGACCGCGGCCGAGGCGTACGCGTCTCCGAATGCCGCGATCGCGCCGCGCACGTCGTTCGCGAGACGCGCGAGCGGACCGGCGTTCAGGTCGGTCACGTCCATGAACGTGAGCCCCATGCGCACGAGCGCGCTCACGTTGCCCGAGGCGCGGTACTGCGCGAACCGCGCGTCGCCGCTCACCGGGAACGGAGTGCCGTAGTGCTCGTTGCGGTCCGCGTCGAACATGTCGTCGTTGTCGGTCACCGAGGTCCAGTCGCTCCACGCAGATCCGTCGGTCGACGTGCGAACGTCGATCGAGATCACTTCGGTCACGCCGGGGCGTTCGGTCCAGTGCACGCCGATCCGGTCGAAGAGCTGGTCGGCAGCGACCACGGGCGAGACATAGTCAACGGGCACGTCGCCACCGGTCGAGCCGACGGAGAGGCCGAAGGCCTGGGCGACCGGCTGGTCGAGGGTGACCTCGCGGGCGACGATGTGCCCGGAGCTCGGCGGCGCGGCGGAGGCCGGCGCGGCGGTGTGCGGGAAGACGCCGAGAGTGAAGAGGGCGATCAGGACCAAAAGACGTAGACGGCGACGCATCGGCGAGACCCCTCTTCCTTCCTCGCCACCGTCCCCAACGCGCGCATGGACATTCTGACCCACAACGGTGGCTGCGTATACGGAACGCGTGGGGCGGAACCCCGTTACCGGACCGACCGACCCAGAAGTACTAGAACGGCGACAGGCGGACCATCGTCGACTTGAGACCGAGGTAGGTCCGCAGGAACACATCGGCCGGCACCTCGACCGAGGCGCTCGTGCCCATGAACTTCACGGAGACCACGTGGCCGACGTTGCCGGGTGCCTGGTTGCTCACATCGGTCGAGAGCAGCGTCCCGATGTCGATCCCCTTGTAGCTGAGGATCGCCTGGCGGATCGTCGCGCTCGTGAACGTGACCGTCCAGCTTGCGTGCTTGTTCGGCGTCGGGATCGTGACCAAAAGGTCCGCCGGGTCCGGCACCGCGACGAGCCACGGGTCGCTCGGCTTGCAGACCGTGCCCGTGTTCCAGCACCCGACCGCGACGGTGTACCCGCCGCTCGATGACGAGAAGTACGCGCGGATCGCGGCGCCGTTGTAGGTGATCACCTTGCCCGCGGTCGCGGCGACGGCCGCGATCGACGCGCTCGTCTCAACGGTCGCGCCGCCGTAGCACTGGTCCACCTGGTCGTCGCGGACGTCGTAGTCGCGGGTGGGCACGTAGCTCGTGAAGCCGTAGCTCCGCGCCGCCAGGGCCTGGGCCTTGTACGCCTCGATGTGCCAGCCGGAGGGCATCTCCTTGGGGATGACGCCCTTCACGTAGTCGTCGTAGCTCACGTAGTTGACGACGCGGAGGTTCCCGCCGCCGTCATTCTTGAACTGCAGCTTGCCGTGGAAGAACTCGCCCTTCTCCTGGACGGTGATCGGCGAGGCAAGGTCGGTCGGCACGAGCGTGACCGGACCGGGGCCGGAGTACTTGAGGGTCGGCGGGTTCGTCGACTGGTCGTACACCGACACGCCGCCGGTCTTGGCGGCGATCTGATAGGTCACGTTCGCGCTCGCGACGCCGACGACCGCGTTGCCCTGCGCCTCGTTCACGACGCTGAAGCCACCGGCCGACCGCACGTTCACGAGCCAGGTGTTCATGAAGGTCGAGCCGCACGACGCCGAGCCGCTCGACGATGGCGAGCTCAGCAGGACGCGCATCGGTCCACGCGGGTTCGTCGCGCTGTCGACGACCGTGAGCTGCGTGCCCGGGTAGTAGTGGGCGACGATCTGCTCGCCGGTGAGCGGTGGCCCCGCGGCGCCGGTCGCGTAGCCCTGGGCACCGTACTGGCTCATGCCGACGCCGTGGCCGAAGCCCTTGCCGTAGAAGGTGACGCCGGGCTGCACGCTGATCGCCTCGCGGAGCTGGCCGACGCCGAGCTGGCTGAACCACGCGACGCCCTCCTGCACGAGGTCCCACGCGATGAGGTAGCTGCCGGTCGTGCTCGGAAGGGCCACCGGCACCTGCACGACCGCGCTCTGACCGACCGCGAGGTCGCTCGCGAGCATGCCGCGCTGGCCGTCCCAGATGACCGCGGTGCCGGCCGACGTGAGGATGTGATAGCTGAGGTGGACCGGATTCGTGCCCCCGGCGGCCCACGCGCGCGCACCGTAGTTGGAGACCCGCACGCTGAGCAGCAGCGACGCTCCGACCGTCGCGAGCCCGGGCGTGGTGGTCTGGTCGTAGCCGCCGTTGAACCCGCTGGTCACGATGAGCGGGACCGTCGCGAACGGCGATCCGATCTGCGAGAACCACGCGACACCCTCCCGGACCGTGTCGACCGCGAGGGTGTACGTGCCGATCGTCGTCGGCGCCGTGTAGTTGACGTTGACGTTCCGCACCTCGCCGGGCGCGACATCCGTCGTCCCGATGCTCGTGCGCGCGCCGTCCCAGAGGACGACGCTCCCGTTCGGCGCGAGGACGTGGTAGCTCAGGTTCACGGCGTTCGGGCCGGTGGCCGGCCACGCCACGTTGCCGCGGTTGGTCACGGTCACCGCGATGCTGCGGCTCTCGCCGAGCACGGCCTGCGTCGTCGCCGAGATCGAATACCCGGCCGCGTACACCGCGGGAGAGACGATCGTCTGCAGCCGGAGCGGCAGCGCGCCGAGCGACGCGAACCAGGCGACACCCTCGCGGACGAGATCGACGGTGAGCGTGTAGCTGCCCGGCGCGGCCGGCGTCGTCACCTTCGCCGCGACGGTGACGCTCGCACCCGCGGCGACGTCGCCCGGCAGCGCGGTCCGGACGCCGTCCCAGACCACGGTCTGGCCGGCGGCGGTGGTCCAGTGGTAGCTGAGGTCGACGAGATTCGCGCCGGTCGCGTTCCATGCGACCGCCCCGGCGTTCGCGACCGGAACGTTCACCGTGTACGTCGTCGCGGAGAGGAGCGTCGGCAGCTGCACGCCGCCCCACGTCGCGTTGAACGCGGGCGTTGCCTGCATCGCGAACGGCGAGCTCGGGTTGAGCCACGCGACGCCTTCCTTCACCAGGGCGAGCTGAAGGACGTACGCGCCCGAAATCGCGGGGGCCGTGATCGAGGCTTGCAGCTGCTGCGTCCCGGTCGGCGGCACGTCGGCGGCGAGCTTCGTGCGCGTGCCGTCCCAGATGACGGCCTTGCCGCTCGGGTCCATCCAGTGATAGGAGAGATCGACCGGCGTCGTGCCCCCCGCCGCCCAGGTCTCGCTGCCCACGTTCTGCACGGTCACCGGGACGGTGATCGTCGTGCCGGCGGGGATCGAGATCGGTGGCTGGGCCTGGTAGGTCGCGAAGAGCGTCGCCGCTGCGGCCGGGATCGGTAGCAGCGACATCGCGATGCCGACGATCGCCGCCAGGCTCAGGCGAGTCAGACGCACAAGCGGTTTCCCTTCCCTACTGCTCACCGCGGTGCGGTCCGCGGTGAGGTGTGTGAGGAACCAACAGGTGTCGGACCCCTCAACAAGCCAACGGGGGTCACGGTACCAGCGTTATCGGCCGGGGGGAACCACTTCCGAACCATCGCCACCCCTCCGCGACCAGATCGATCACCAGGCTGGACAGGCCGGGCGGCGGTTGCGCGAGCGGGATGGTGAGCGTGACGGATCCACCCGGGGAGACGGTGCGTCCGAGCGGTACGCGCGGACCGTCCCATACGAGTGCGCTGCCGTCGGCCGCGAGCCAGTGCGAGCCGGCGTCGATGGGCGCAACACCTCCGGTCAGCCACGGAACGAGGCTGCTGTTCGTGAACGTGGCCGTGATGCTCGGAGCGCTGCGGGACACGGTCGTCGCGCTCGTCGCGATCGAGGCGCGGTAGTCCGGGCTCGCGCCGACGGACACGCTTCCCGGAGCGATCCCCCAGGTCGAGAACCAGGCGACGCCCTCGCGGACAAGGTCCACCTTCACGTTGTAGGTCGCGGTCGCCGCGGCCAGCGGCACCGCGACGGCGACGTTGAGCGTCACGCTCTGCCCCGGCGCGACGTCGTTCGGCAACAGCGTCCGCTCGCCGTCCCACAGGAGGATCCGGCCCGCGAGATCCAGGACGTGCGCGGCGGCATGGATCGGAGCCGCTCCGCCGGCGGCCCAGGGAAGGAGACCGCTGTTCGTCAGCGTCACCGCGATCACCGCGCGGCTGCCCGGCATGAAGGACGTCGCGGGTGGCGCGATCGCGTAGGTCGCGCCGAAGCCCGTCGTCACGGTGATCGAGAGGTCCCGCGGCGTGACGCCCTGCGCGGAGAACCAGGTCACGCCTTCTTGGACGAGGTCGAGCCGCAGCCGGTACGCACCAACGGACGGCGGCGACGCGACCGTGATCGCGATCAGGGCGCTCTGCCCTGGCGCGAGGTCGGTCGGGAGCGCCGCTCGAGCGCCATCCCACAGGACGACCTGGCCGCCGGCGTCGAGCCAGTGGTAGGAGAGGTGCACCGGGGTGAGACCGCCCGCGGGCCAGCTCGCCGTACCCGTGTTGGTGACGGTCACCGTGAGCGTGTTGGCGCCGAGCACGAAGGTCGATTGGGTGCTCGCGACCGGCGCGTAGCTCGCCGCCAGGCCGCTCGTGATGGCGACACTCAGCCTCGCGGGTACGGCACCCGCAGCTGAGAACCACGACACGCCTTCGCGCACGAGGTCCACCTGGAGGACGTAGCTGCCCGGTTTCGCGGGCGTCGGGATGGTCGCCTGGACGGTCACGGCGCCGCCGATCGGCACGTCCGCCGGCAGCGGGCTGCGCTGACCATCCCATACGACGACGTTCCCCGCGGTGTCGAGCCAGTGATAGGCGAGCCGCACGGGGGCGGTCCCCGCGACACTCCACGCGAAGCTCGACGTGTTGGTCAGCTTCACCTGTCCGGTCAGCGGCGCGACGATGGTCCCGTTCGCCGGGAGAGCCGAGAGGTCGTAGCCGACGCCATATCGCGCGGGCATGGCATTCACGGCACGAAGCGCATTGACCCGCCCGCTGCCGAAGACCGGATCGACCCCTGCGGCGCCGAGGTCGTCGGCGGTGCCGCGCAGGCGATCGGTCAGCTGAGCCACGGTGAGGCCCGGTTCCTGACTGAGCACGAGCGCGGCGATCGCGGCGACGAGCGGCGACGCCTGCGACGTGCCGCTGAACGCGGCGTAGGTCTGGGTCCCCGGATTCGCGCGCGAGAGTGTCGTCGGATAAGTGGGCGTCGTGCTCCAGATCGTCATCCCCGGAGCGGAGAGCGCGACGTACGCGTCGATGTTGCTGAACGTCGCATGCTGATCGCTCGTGCCGGTCGCCGCGACGGCGAGGCTCTCGGGGTACGCGGCCGGATATTGCGGCGCGTTCACGGCCGCGCACCGCACCGAGGCGACACCGCAGTTACCCGCGGACGCGACGACCAGCACGTTGTGGCCGACCGCGTAGCGGATCGCATCGTGAAGGACGGCGATGTCGGCGTCAGCGCCGAGCGAGACGTTGACGATCCGCGCGCCGTGATCGGTCGCCCATACGAGGCCCTGCGCGACGTCGGACAGCAGCCCCGCGCCAGTGCAGTCGAGCGCCTTCACCGGCAGAACGCGCACGCCGAACGCCGCGCCCGCGATGCCGGTCGCATTGTTCGCGTTCGCACCGATGACCCCGGCGACATGGGTCCCGTGGCCGTTGTCATCGCCGGTCGCACCGGGAGCGCAGGACGGATCCGGCGATGAGACGAAGGTCGCGCCGGGCAGCAGCACCCCGGCGAGGTCCGGATGATTCGGGTCGACGCCTGTGTCGATGACCGCGACGATGATGCTCGGCGATCCGCGCACGACGTCCCAGGCCTGATCGACGTGCGTGGTGCGCAGGCCCCACTGGCCGACGCCGAACGATGGGTCGGTCGCGAAGAGGCTGTCGTTCGGCGTGAACGCGGCGGTCGCGCGCGCATCGAGCTGCGCCGATGCGATCGCGCCATCTCGCGCGAGACGAAGGACCGCGAGTCCCGCCGCGTCACCGCTCGGGTCGCTCGCGGTCAGCGGCAACGCGATCCGCGTCGCGCCGAGCGCGGGGAGCTCCTGGTCGATGCTCGCGCCGACTCGCGCGATCGCGGCGGTGCTCTCCGCCTCGGACGCCGACGGCGCGAACCGCACGATCGCGCGCGGAGCGCCGCTCGCGATCTGTCCGGCTGCCGGTGCGCTGGTCGAACGTACGACCGATGGCTCGATCGGTCGCGCGTCGGCCACACCGGCGCCGCCGAGGATCGGGAGCACGGTGGCGCAGACGAACGCGACCGCGGCGAGGCTCGCTACCCGTCCCATCTCAATCTGCTTTACGCGCGGATGGCTGGCTGGTTATGCCCGGTGCTGGTCCATTCGGGTCGCTATTTGGCTGGCTCGGTGATGACGAGGACGTTCTCCAGCTTGCGCAGGTCGACCGCCGGAGAGACGATCGCACGCTGGTACGCGGAGACCTCCGCCTTCGTGACGTCGACGACGGTGCCGATGACCAGACCCTTCGGGTACAGGGACCGCAGCTCCGTGCCAAGCCCGAGGCCCGCGGTGACGACGACGTCGCCGGGCTTCACCGGATCGCTCTGGAGGATCCACTCCATGACCAACGAGTCGCCGTACTGCCCGCGCACGATCCCGCTCGCGCGCGAGGTCTGCACGAGCGCGGACACGCTCGAGGCGGAGTCGGTGATGAGCGTGATCTTCGCGTAGTTCGAGCCGGCCTCGCTCACCCGACCGACGACGCCCTGCTCGGAGAGGACGATCTGATCGACACGCACGCCCTGATCGGTGCCCGCGCCGACGACGATGGTCTTCAGCACGCCGCTCGGATCGCGCGCGATGACCGGCGCGGCCACCGTCTTGAACGGCAGCGCGGCCTGCGCGGCGGCGAGCTTCGCGCCCTGCTGAGCCGCGATCGCGGCTTCAGCGAGCTGCGCGTTCGCGAGCGTGAGCCGGTCGTTCGCCGCGCGGAGGTCCGCGTTCTCCGCGCGGATCTTGTCGATGTCCCCGATCGCCTGGAACAGCCGGCTCGTAGTGACGCCGGTCTCGGCAAGGGCGCGCTGCACCGGGACGAGGAACTGCGTCCCGAGCGTCGCGGTCGCCTGGACGACGTCGGCGGAGCGGAACAGCAGGAGCAGGATCGAGACGACGAACAGCGCGGCGAACGGCCGGCCGACGCTGTTCGTGCGCCGCGTGCGGGCGCGGCCCAGCGACGCCATCAGCGGGGCATGATCGCGTAGGTCTCGGTCACCAGGCTCCGCTCGTATTTCACGAGGTTCTCGAGGACCATCCCGGTGCCGCGGGCGACGCAGGTGAGCGGATCGTCGGCGATGTGCACGGCCATCTGGGTCACCTCCGAGATCCGCGTATCCATGCCGCGCAGCAACGCGCCACCGCCGGCGAGGTAGATGCCCTGATCCATGATGTCGGCGACGAGCTCGGGCGGCGTCTCTTCGAGCGTGTCCTTCACGGAGTCGACGATCTGCTGCACCGAGGGCTCGATGGCCTCGCGGATCTGCGCGCTCGTGACCTCGATGCTGCGCGGCAGACCGGTCAGCAGGTCGCGGCCGCGGAAGAACGTGGACACCTCTTCGTCGAGCGGATACGCGGAGCCGATCGCGATCTTGATGTCCTCGGCGGTCCGTTCGCCCATGAGCAGATTGAACTCACGCCGCGCATACGCGACGATGTCCTGGTCCATCTCGTCACCGCCGATCCGGATGGACCGCGCGACGACGATGCCGCCGAGGGACGTGACCGCGACCTCCGTCGTGCCGCCCCCGATGTCGACGATCATCGAGCCGCTCGGCTCCTGCACCGGAAGCCCCGCGCCGATCGCGGCGGCCATCGGCTCTTCGACGAGCCGCGCCCAGCGGGCGCCCGCGTTGATCGCCGCCTCCTGCACCGCGCGCTTCTCGACCTCGGTCACGCCCGACGGGATGCCGATGATGACCCGCGGGCGCGGGAACAGCGCGATGCGGTCATGCACCTTGTGGATGAAGTGCTTGAGCATGTACTCGGTGATGTCGAAGTCACTGATCACTCCGTCCTTCAACGGGCGGATGGCGACGATGTTCTGCGGGGTGCGGCCGAGCATGCGCTTGGCCTCCGCCCCGACGGCCAGGATCGCGCCGGTCTTCGTGTCCTTGGCGACGACCGACGGCTCGCTGATCACGATCCCACGACCCCGGACGTGCACGAGCGTGTTGGCCGTGCCGAGGTCGATCCCGACGTCGCGGGAGAAGAGCCCCCAGAGGGATTCGAACAAGACGGATGCACCCTTTCTCGGAACGCGCGTGCTGTGAGGTGAGGATAGAGCCCGCATCGCACGTGTTTCACGCGCGAAACGCTCGGTTCCCCGCTAGGGGCGGGTGGTGGGCGCGGGTGTGCGGGTGAGATCCCGGCCACCTTGCCCACATAGAAAGGAGTGACCGCGATGAGCCGCTGCTTGGGATCGCCGGCCTGAGCCGGTCAGCTAGGCGGTGCCAGCCGGGCAGACCCGTACCGTTTGCGCCGCC
>DATCQC010000157.1:0-2958 GCA_036569685.1 Candidatus Limnocylindria bacterium
CTCGTGGTCGGCTCCTCCCGGCGTCAGACCGCGGTCGCCGCGCCGGTCGCGTTCGCGGCGTCTGCGGCGATCTATTTCACGGGCACGCCTAAGCCGCGCTCACGCGTCGGCCCACGCGAGCCAGCGCGCGCTCGGCGTCGACCAGGCCGGCCCCGACCGCGTCGTGTCCGCCGGCCAGCGCGCGTGCCGACGCGGTGAGCGCCTCGCGTACGAGTCGGGCCTGCGCGACCGATCCGAGACCGCGCTCGCGCGTCGCTTCGATGAGCAGCGCGCAGATACCCGCGACGTGTGGCGTGGCCATCGACGTCCCGCTCATCCGGACGTACCGGGGCGGCACGGCGCACGGATCGGAGGCCAGCACCGCGGCGCGCGCGCTCGCGATGCCGGTGCCGTACGCGCACGTGGCGGTCGGGGTGACGCCTCCGCCGATCGCCACGATGTCGGGCTTGCGGTAGCGAACCCCGGGCACCGGGCCGCGCGAGCTGTACGCGGTGACGAGGCCGTGCTTGTCCGTCGCGCCGACCGTGAGCGCGCCGCGCGCGTCGGCGGGGGAGCTGATCGTGCGCGGCGACGGTCCGGCGTTGCCCGCGGCGACGCACACGAGGATGCCGGCGGCGGCGAGCGCATCGACCTCGCGCCCGAGCGGCGAGGTCGGGGAGCCCGGTCCGCCGAGCGACAGATTCATCACCTGGACGTTCTGCCCGCTCGCCCACGACATCCCCGCGAGGACCGCGTCCTCGGTGCCGCCTTCGGCGCTCAGCACCTTCGCGATGACGAGTGAGGCCGCCGGGGCGACGCCGCGGTACACCGCACCCGCGCCCGCGGCGATCCCCGCGACGTGCGTGCCGTGACCGACGTCGTCGCGTTCGGCGGTCCCGGTGTGATCGGAATGCGCGACGATCCGGTCGCGCAGATCGGGATGGGTCGCGTCGATGCCCGTATCCACGATGGCGATGCGCACGCCCTCGCCGCGCAGGCCGGCGTCCCACAGCGACGGAACGTGGAGGAGCGGGACGCTGTCGTTGAGGAGCGGCTGGATCGGGTGCGGCGGCCGGGCGGTGATCCCGATCGACCGGAGGGCTTCGATGAGCGCCTGCTGCCGGTCGGGCGGGACATCGAGGACGACGACGTTGGCCCGCTCGTGGGTCTGACGGACCGACGCGCCGAACCGCGCGAGGAGCGCCTCCGGGATGCCCGCGGTCACAGCGTGCGCGCTCGCGGCCTCCGGGTCCGCCTTCGGGAGCACCGAGGCGGGCACCAGACCCGGCGGATCGACCATCAGCCGCGTCGAGATCGCGTCGGTCGCTTCGGCGGACGCTGCGCCCAGCATGGCAATCAGATATTGACACAGCGTGTCAAGGCCCGCGCATGACGGAGGCTAGGGTTCGGGCGTGGCGATCGACCCGGCGCTGCTCGAGATCCTGGCCTGCCCGGTCGACCACGCTCCGGTGACCGATGAGGGATCGCAGCTGGTCTGCCGAAGCTGCGGCCGGCGATACCCGGTGCGCGACGGCATCCCGGTGATGCTGGTCAGCGAGGCGACGCTCCCTAGCTGACGCGGTCGCGCGGCACGGTGATGCGGACCGTGGTGCCTTCGCCGGGGCGGCTCGCGATCTTGCACACGCCCCCGAGGAGCCCGATGCGCTCGCGCATGTGCAAGAGGCCGAAGTGACCGGCCTTCGCGGACGCCTCGCCCCACTGCTCGCTCGCGAAGCCCTGCCCGTCGTCGGCCACGACGATCTCGATATACGCATCGTCCTGGCGCAAGCGCACGGAGACCTTGTGCGCACCGGCGTGACGCTTCGCGTTGAGCAGCGCCTCGACCGTCGCGCGGTAGAGCGCGGCCTCGACGTCCGGCCGGATCGTGCCGATGTCCCCGATGTCCTCCTCGATCTCCCATCCGGCTTCGGCAGCGACCTCGGTCGCAGCCGACGAGATCGCGCCGCCGAGCCCAAGATCCTCGAGCGTCGCCGGTCGAACGCTCCCGATGATCGCGCGGATCTCCTGGATCGCCGTGCGCAGGAAGTCCGTCGCTCGTTTCACGTCGGCCTCGGTCTTCCCGGGGTTCTGCAAGATCCCGTACGCCGACACGACGACCGGTGCGAGGCCGTCGTGCAGCTCGCGCGCGATGTAGCGGCGCGACTCCTCCTCCTGCGACAGCGCCTGGCCCGCGAAGAGCTGCAGGTCGGCGTACAGGCCGGCGCGCTCGATGGCGAACGCCGCCTGATACGCGAGGATCCGCAGGAACCCGACCTGGTCCTCCGACGGCTCGGTCGTGCGGTTCACGTTGAGCACGCCGAGCGCTTTCGCTCCCACGAGCAGCGGCAGGACGATCGCGTACGGCACGTCCTTCGTGTACGTGTGCGGGAGGTCGGGGCCGGCCGGTCCCTTGACGACGATCGGCTGCCGGCGCTCCATGGCCCGCCACGAGATCGCCGGGCCGGCGGCCAACGTCATGCCGACGAGCTCGGCGCCGCGCGACGCACGCACCACGAGGGCGTCCTGCGTCCGGTCGTACACCATGAGCGACGCGGACCCGTAGCCGACATCGGCGGCAGCCTCGAGGATGAGCGCGAACAGATCCTCGTCATTCGTCGTCGCGCCCACGCGGAACGTCGCGCGCTCGAGACCACGCAGGAGATCCTGATTGGACACTGACCGCCGCAGTTGTGACCGAGTCCCTTCGGCGCCCGCGATGCTAGGCGGTCATCCCCTCGACGAGGCCGTTGCGGACGGCGTAGATCGCGGCCTGCGTGCGGTCCGAGACGCCGAGCTTCTCGAGGATCGCGGCCACGTGGCTCTTCACCGTCTCGGGCGAGAGGACCAACCGCTCGGCGATCTCGCGGTTGCTCATCCCTTCGGCGACGAGCGAGAGGATCTCGCGCTCGCGCTTCGTCAGGTTGCGGGCCGCCGCCGGCACGGGGCCCTGCGGCTTCATCTCGCTGAGCATGCCCTTCA
>DATCQC010000158.1:0-7903 GCA_036569685.1 Candidatus Limnocylindria bacterium
ATCTGGCGGAGCTTCCGCTCCACGAGCCACATCCCCTCGACCCACGGTTGGCCCTTCAGGTCGTCGGGGACGCTCGCGAGCGCGCGGTCGTAGCCGTCGAGCACATCCAGCAGCTTCGTGATGAGGTCCGCCTTCGCGAACTTGGCGAACTCCGTGCGCTCCGCTTCGTTGCGCTTGCGGTAGTTCGAGAAGTCGGCGGCCATGCGCTGGAGGTCGCCCCGTAATGACTCCTCCATGGTGGGCGCCGGGTCAGCGGCTGGCGATTCGTCCGCCGCCTCGCTGGTGGCAGTGGTCCCGTTTGGCTTCTGGCGTGCGCGCATGCGCTCCTCGAGCAGCTCCTCTGCCCGACGCTTCTGATCGTCCATCGCTAATTCCCCTCGACCGCGCGCACGAGATCGGTCATGAGCCGGCCGACGAAGCTGACCGCTCCGATCGAGCGCGCGTAATCCATCCGTCGCGGGCCGACGATGCCCACGTACCCGACGACACCGCTCGTCCCGCCGTACCGGCCGAACACGAGGCTGCAGTCGAGCAGCGGCTCGACGCGGTTCTCCGCGCCGATCGCGACGTGGACCTCGCCCTCCCCGATGATCGGCGGCAGGAGATCGGCGAGGCGGGTCCGGTCCTCGAGCAGTGCGACCATGTCGCGCAGCCGCGCGGGATCGCCGGCGCCGAACTCCGGCTGCGCGAGGATGTTCTGGATCCCGTCGTAGTAGACATCGCTGGCCCGCGCGCTCTCGGCCTCTGCGAGCAGTCGCGACAGCGCGCGCACGATCTGGCGCGACCCGCCCTGCTCATGCTCGACCGCCTTCGCGAGCGTCGCCGCGTCGGCGCCGTGCAACGCGTCGGTGAGCCGCTGGCCAAGCGCCCGCAGCTCGTCGGGCGTCGCAGGCTGATCGAGATCCAGGAGCTGCTGGCGGACGGCGCCGCCATCGAGAACAGCGACGATGAGCGCCCGCCGCTCGTGGATCGGGACGGCGTCGACGTGCTTGAGAACGCTCTTCGTGCCGGCCGGCTGCGTGACGATCGACGCCTCAGCCGTGAGGCGTGCGAGCGTGGATGCCGCGAGGCGCAGCCACTGCGCGCTGTCCTGCTGGGCCTGCTGGAACTGATGGCTCACGGTGACCTGCTCCTCGGGCTGCAGCGTGGTGTCGGGCAGGAGGCTCTCGATGAAATAGCGGTAGCCAAGATCGGTCGGCACGCGCCCGGCCGAGGTATGCGGGTGCGTGAGGAGACCGAGGTCCTCGAGCTCGGCGAGCTCGTTGCGGACGGTCGCCGACGACACCGGCAGCGCGTAGCGCCGGACGAGCGAGCCGGACGCGACCGGCTGGGCCGTCGTGATGAACTCGCGGATGACGGCGCGCAGGATCTCCCGCTGGCGGTCCGCCAGCTCAGGCAAGCTCACGCGTTCCTGGTCGATTTCAGCCAATTAGCACTCTCCCCTCGAGAGTGCTAAAAGCGTACCAGCCAGCCCGCCAGCGGTCAACGACCGCCGAGCACGCTCGCCAGTCAATGTAACGGTAAGCACACAGGCACGCGCAATGCTCCGCCGGGCCGTGCAAATCCAAAGGAGAAGAAGTCGACTATGTGGACCGAGTTCCGCGCGTTCCTGATCAAGACCAACGTGCTCGTACTCGCGATCGCATTCATCCTCGGCATCGCCTTCGCAGCGGTCGTGGCATCGCTGGTGAAGGACGTGATCATGCCGCCGGTCGGGATGCTCCTCGGCAAGGTCGACTTCTCGAACCTGTACATCAAACCTCTCGGGCGGCAGCTACGCCTCGCTCGCGGATGCGCAGAAGGCCGGCGCGGCGACGATCAACTACGGCATCTTCATCAATACGCTGATCGCATTCATCATCGTGGCGTTCGTCGTGTTCCTCATCGCCAAGGCCCTGATCAAGCCGGGCCCGCCCGAGCGGGAGTGCCCGTACTGCGCGATGACGATCCCGAAGTCCGCGACGCGCTGCCCGCAATGCACCAGCCAGCTGACCGCGACGGTCTGATCTAGGAACTGAGCTCCGTCTGGGTGGGCTCCTCGGTGCGCGACGCCAGGACGTTGCGGACGCGCTCGAGGAGCTCATCGAGCTCGAATGGCTTCGTGACGTAGTCCGCGGCCCCGAGCTCGGTCGCATAGAGACGCTCGGACAGGCCGAAGATCGCGGTCACGACGATGACGGGCAGGTTGCCGATGCGGCCGTCCGCGCGGAGCTCGCGGAGCACGCTGAAGCCATCGCGTCGCGGCATCATGAGGTCGAGGATCATCGCCGACGGGTTGAGCTGATCGAGCAGGCGCATCGCCTGATCGCCGTCGCGCGCGAGCTTCGCGTCGAGGCCCTCTTCCTTGAGGAAGGCCACGATCGTGTCGCCGAGGTCCGGATCGTCCTCGACCACGAGCACGAGCTGCCGCCGTGCGCGACCCACCGCTAGACCCGGATCTCTTTCGCGAGCTTTTCGGGATCGCGGATCGCGATCTTCCGGCGCCGGATGCTGATGAGATCGCGGCGCTCGAGATCGCCGAGCACGCGATTCACGGAGACGCGCGATGCGCCGGTGAAGGCCGCCAGCTCGTCCTGCGTCAACGTCAGCTCCAGCTCTCCCGACCCGCCCGCCCCGTTCGCCTGAGCGAGGTCCAGCAGATATTTGGCCACCCGGCTCGGGACGTCCAGGAAGATGAGGTCCTCCACCCGATCCGAGAGCCGCCGGACGGTCTTCGCGAGGGCCTCGAAGATGACCTTCGTGGCGGCCGGATGGGCTTCCACGAAGGAGAGGAAGTCGTCGCCGGCCAGCAGCGCGCAGCGGGTGTCCTCGAGCGCCGTGGCCGTCGCCGAGCGCGGGCCGTGGTCGAACAGCGCGAGCTCGCCGAAGAATTCGCCGCCCCGAAGGAGCGCCACGAGCGCCTCCTGGCCGAATTCGCCGGGCAGCGCGATCTTCACCGCACCCTCGAGCACGACGTAGAAGTGCTGGCCCGGATCGTCCTTCCGGAAGATGGTGTCGCCGCGCTTGAACGCCTTCAGGCGCATGCGCTCCGCGAGACCGGCGAGCTCCGGATCGGACAGCTTCGCGAAGAGCGGGACGCGTTTCAGGTACTGGATGAGCTGCAGGTCAGGCATCGCGGGAACGGTACCCCACTCTTGACGCCCAACGCATCATTGGCGGTCCTATGGATGAGGTGTACATCTCGGGCGCGCTCACGGCGATCGCCGACGGCGCGCGGGCGCGGGTCTTCTACGAGCTGCTGGCGGAGATCGTGACCGAGTGCGGCCTGCGGCCGTACCTCCCGCACCAGTCGACCGACCCGGTGGCGGCGCCGGACCTCGATCCGCGGAGCGTGTACGAGATCGACCGGGCCCGCGTCGCCCGGAGCGGGCTCGTCATCGCGTACGCCGGCACCCCGTCGTTCGGCGTGGGCATCGAGGTCGAGATCGCCCGCGAGCGCGGGATCCCGGTGATCCTCGTCGCCGAGCGCGACCGCACGGTCTCGCGCATCCTGCTCGGCTCGCCGGCGGTCGTCGACGTCGTCCGCTTCACGGATCTTGCCGCGCTGCGCCAGGCGCTCGGCGACGCGATCGCCCGCGTGACGAAGGTCACGAGCGATCAGGCACCGGACGCCGTGGTGCAGCGGTTCCTCGGCAGCCTCGGCGCGGCGCGCCACCTTCCTGAGGCCGAGGTCGCGGCGCTCCTCCGGGTGGCCGAGCTCGATGGCGAGCCGGCGAGCGCGATCCGCAAGGCGATCGCGGACGGCAAGCTGTTCGGCGCGGGGCTCCGCGATCTGGTCGGCCGCCATGCGTTGCGCGGCGGCGACCTCGCGGCCTTCGTCCTCCACGACGTCCTCGAGCGGCCGTTCGCCGAGATCGCCCGCACGCTCGGTGCGGACCCCCGAACGGTGCGCCGGTGGGTGGAGCAGTCCCGGGTCAAGCTGCAGCTGGCCGCTGACGCGGATCTCGTGGTCATAGGACAATGGCTCGTGACCGAGCTCATCGCGCCCCCGACGCGCGCCCTGCAGCTTCGTCTATTCGCCAACTCGCAGAAGGAGCCTCATGAGCAAAGGACAGCGGAAGCAGAAGACCACCGGCAAGCTGGGCTGGCGGTCGAAGAAGGCGAACCACGGGCGTAAGCCCGGGATGGGCCGCGGGAAGCGCAACTAGCTAGGCCCAGATCGACCTGGATCAACAAGGAGCCGCCCCACTCGGGGCGGCTCCTTTGTATCCCGGATCAGGGCGCGATCACTTGCGCTTGCGCGTGGTCTTCTTGCGGCCGGTGCTCTTGCGGGCGGTCGTCTTCTTACGCCCACCGGTGCTCTTCCGAGCGGTCGTCTTCTTGCGGCCGGTGCTCTTGCGGCCCGTCGTCTTCCGGCCGGTGGTCTTCCGGCCAGTGGTCTTGCGGGTCGTCGTCTTCTTCCGGCCGGTGCTCTTGCGCGCGGTCGTCTTCTTCCGGCCACCGCTCGACGTCGTCTTCCGACCGCCGCCGGCACGCGTGGTCTTCTTGCGTCCGCCACCACCCATGCCGCTCGATGCGGGCATCGGCGCCGGCGGCGGGGGCGTGCCCGGAAGCGGTGACGGCCAGCTCGACGCCGGCTCCTGCTGGGATCCAGACCACGTGTCGCCGCGATTGCCTTGTTCCATTGGGTCCTCCACCTGTTGATGCGTCGTGGAGTGGCATACCGCGTTCTTCGTATCGAGGCAAGCCCGATGATGATCGACCTCGTCATCTTTGCGGCTACGGAGTGCATCCGCCTTGCGCGATCGATGCCGCGTCGCCGAGGGTGAGCGCGATCTGCGCGTGCTCGCCGGTGTCGGCCGTTACCTGCAGGAGGTATGACCCGCCGGCCATCGGCGTCCCGAGCGTCCCGGCGTAGACGCCGTAGCGATCGGTCACGACGCGGAACGCGTAGTGCTGCCCCTGTCCGTCGACCGCGATCGCAGCGCTGCCCTGCGGCCGGAAGCCATACACGTAGTAGATGCGCAGTCCGTCCGTCCGCCCGGCGGACACGAAGATCCCCTGCCGGCAGTCCGCGAGCGCCCGGCCGGGGAGCTCGATCACGAAGCGGGCGAGCGGCTCCGTCAGCGCGTCCTCGATCGCCGCAGCCGGAGGCACGCCGGCGCCCATCCGCTGGAGCATCGGCACCAGGGCCGGGCGACCGATCCGGTCGAGCAGCACGCGCACGGCCTCGGCGGCAACCCCGTACGCGTGGCCCCCGAAGTCGGTGTTGTTCTGGAGCCACGACCGCTGATCCCCGAAGATCGTGAGCACGCCCGGATCGTTCGCCAGGAGCGACAGGGCCGTGGCTCGGTCGACCCCGAACGCGTCGCCCGCTTCGACGAGCGTCGCGAGGCCCTCATCCAGCCATGCCGGGACGGAGTCGCCAGTGAGCCGGTGGACGGCGACATGGGTGAGCTCGTGGCGGAAGATCGCGGTGCGCCCGGCGTTGAGCACGCTCTCTCCGTTGATCGCGACGGCGTCGATGCCGGCGAGCGTCACACCGCCGGTCTGCCGCGCGAGGAGCCCGGCCGTGTCCGCCGAGAAGCCGAACTGCTGCTCCAGGGCCGTCGCGAACGATTGCCGCGACGTGAACAGGAAGACGGCCGGCGGATCGTCGAACTTACGGCCGAAGTACGCCTCGACCGCGGCCGCGTCCTGGAGGAGCAAGGCGAAGATCGCGTCGGCGACCGGCGTCGACATGGACGTCTCGGTCCAAAGGTCGACCGGGCCGGTACCGGCCCGCCGGAAGTCCGAGCCGAGCCGCTGCCGGAGGAGCACCAGCGCGACCTCGCGCTGCAGCACCCGCGCGGAGGCGGAGCCTGCCGGCGGAGCGAGGCAGAAGCCTGGCGCATCGGTCGGCGCGAGCTGGGCGCAGGCGTCCTGCCGTCGTCCGAGCAGGACCGCGGGGTCGGTCGTGTCGGACGCGATCGGGAGCGCGAGGCAGAACGACGCGAGCGCGGCCGGGTCCTCGCATGGACGGGCCTGGTCGATGAGCCGCGTCGGTGCGACGTCCGGTGAGCGGAACGGCGGGAGCGTGGCGCAGAACGTGAGCGGCGCCGAGTCGCACGTCGCGGTCGATGGAGCGGGGAGCCGCGGACCGATCCAGACCAGCAGCACCGCCGCGACCCCGGCGACGATGAGGACCGCGGCGAGCTGGGTCCGGCTCAGGTCTGGCGCTCGGCGAGGAGGTACGCGCCGACCGCGATGAGCACGAACGGCACGAGGTACGGCTCGATCGACGCCGGGATGAACGACGTCCCGGTCACCAGCCGGCCGGCGGCGACGACGCCCAGGAGCACCGCGGGCACGAGCGGCCAGCGGTGCTGCGGCGAGAGCGCGAACGCGACGACGAAGCCGATCGCGATCACGCCGACGAACGCCGGCGCCGCGGCCTCCGGGCGCATCGCCACCCACGTCGGCAGCAGCAGCGCGACCCCGAACGAGACGAGCGTCACCATGGGGATGAGGTACACGTACTGCCGACCGCGGATGTACGAGATGAGGAACGCGGCTCCCATCGCGATGAACAGGTACGACGCCGCGTTCGGGACGCCGAGCGGCTGGAGCACGAACGGCACGCCGAGCGCGATGACGACCAGGCCGCCGAGCACGCCGCGTCGGCGCGGCGCGACCGGCGCCGGCGGCGCGGGCTCCGTTCCGATCACCGCCGGCCGGGCCGGGATGTCGCCGACACGCGGCCGGCGAGGACGGGCAACCTGGGCGTGGATCTCGTCACGCAGCACGCTTGCCTTGATCGGCTTTGTGAGGTACGCGTCGAAGCCGCTCGCGAGGCCGAGCCTGCGGTCCTCATCGGCGGCGAAGCCAGTCAGGGCGAGCAATGGAACGTCAATCCCAGCCTCGCGTAGCTGACGTGCGAGGGTGAACCCGTTCATATCGGGCAGGCCGATGTCAGAGAGGACGAGATCCCAAGACTCGGCGATCGCGCGCTGGAGACCGGCATGCCCGGTGCGCTCGCCGACGACGGTGTGACCATCGTCTTCGAGCACTCGCAACAACAGCTCGATGGTCTGACGATCGTCCTCGATGACCAGGATCCGCATCCGTGGTCAACGGTACTAGACGAGTCGGACGAAGACCTCGTTCGCGACGAACCGGCCTCGATCGGTGAGCGCGACGCGCTCCCCCCGCCGCTCGATGATCCCCGCGTCGTCGAGGCCATCGAGCGCCGCATCGACACGCGCGCGAGCCGGCGCGCCGAAGCGCAGTCCGTACGCGGCAAGGTCCAGCCCCTCATCGAGTCGGAGGGCGAGCATCGCGGTGTCGATCGCGAGGTCCGCGGCGTCGTCCGCGATGCGACCCTCTTGCCGCTCGATACGCGCGAGGTACGCGACGAGGCTGCCGGGTTGCCGCGAGCGGCGCCCGCCGAGATGCGAGTGCGCGCCCGCGCCCACACCGAGCCACTCGCCGTTGCGCCAGTACACGAGGTTGTGCCGGCACTCGTGTCCCGCCTTGGCCCAGTTCGCGATCTCGTAGTGCCGATAGCCCGCGACGCCGAGCATGGCGGAGACGAGCTCGTAGCGATCGGCCAGCGCATCGTCGTCGGGCTGCGCCGCTGCCGCAGCGGTCCGCCAGCGCTCGATGGTCGGCCAGCCGGCGCCGCCCCAATTGACCACGCCCTCCTCCGGCTCGAGCGCGAGCTCGAGCGGGTAGGCCGATAGGTGATCGGGATCGAGCGCGAGGGCGGCCTCGATGTCGGCGCGCCATTCGCCGTCCGGCTCGGCGGGCCGGCCGAAGATGAGATCGAGGTTCACATCGAGGCCGACCGAGCGCGCCGCAGCGACGGCCGGCGCGATGTCCGCGGGCGTGTGGGTGCGGCCGAGCGACGCGAGCGCGCGCGGCGAGAACGACTGCGCCCCGAGCGAGACGCGCGTCGCGCCGAGCGCGCGCCAGGCGTCGAGCC
>DATCQC010000159.1:0-8443 GCA_036569685.1 Candidatus Limnocylindria bacterium
ACGGCGAGCAGGTCGACCACGAAGACGAGCGTCTCTCCGGGCTTGATGTCGCGGCCCGCGCCGCGCTCGCCGTAGCCGAGCTTGGCGGGGATGGTCAGCCGGCGACGGCCGCCGACCTTCATCCCGGCGACACCCTGGTCCCAGCCCTTGATCACCCGGCCCGCGCCGAGCTGGAACGAGAACGGATCGCCGCGATCCCACGACGCGTCGAACTGCTTCTGGCTCGACCAACCCACCCCGACGTAGTGCACGTCGACGGTCTTGCCGGCGGTCGCTTCGGTACCCGTGCCGAGCGTGAGGTCCTCGATCACGAGGTCGTCCGGGGGTGCGCCCGATGGGATCGTGACGGCGGGCTTGGTGGCCACACGCCGATGCTAGCGTTCGGGCCGGTGACGTACTTCCGCGAAGAGCAGCGGTTCCGCGAGTCGTGGCTGTGGCTCGTCATCGCGGTCCCCATGGCGTTCGCGGTGTGGGCGCTCCTCGTCACACCGGGCGCTCCGATATCGGCGGCGATCGCCGTCGTCGGCGTAACGATCGCCGTCGCCGTGCTCTTCGGGTTCGCGTACCTGGAGACCACCGTCACCGGCGACGCGGTCATCGTGAAGTTCCATGGACTCTGGCCGACACGGCGCATCAAGCTCGACGACATCTCCGAGTACGAACCGATGCACTACACGATGTGGGACTCGGGTGGCTGGGGCGTGCACTTCGGCCTCGCCGGCCTGACCTACAACGTGAGCGGGAACGAGGGCGTGCATTTCCGGCTGAAGAGCGGCTCGCAGGTGCTGATCGGAACGCAGCGGCCGGCGGAGCTCGCGTCGGCGATCGCAAAGGCCATGGCGGCGCGCCCCTCGGGCTAGTCGCTCGGCGCGAGCCACTCCCGGAAGGCGTCGAATCCGTACGGCCGGCCGAGGAAATCCTGCACCAGCTGTGCGGCGGGCTTGGTGCCACCGGGCGCCAGCACGAGATCGCGATACCGCGTGGCCTGCCCGGGATCCATGAGCCCATTCGCGAAGGCGCTGTGCAGATCCTTGGCGATCACCAGCGACCACATGTACGTGTAGTAGAGCGCGGTGTAGCCCTCGAGGTGGCCGAACGACGCCTGCATCGCGGTGCCTTCGGGCATGACGATCGGTGAGAACTCCTTCGAGGCATCGAAGACGACCTTCGTCGTGTCGAGACCCTGCGGCGGCCGGTCGTGCAGGCGCAGCGAGATGGCCGAGAGCATGAGCTGTCGCTGCACGAACGTGCCGCGGCCGAAGTCGCGCGCAGCGCGGAGCTTCCGCACGAGGTCCTCGGGGATGACCTCGCCGGTCTCGACGTGCTTCGCGAAGCGACGCAGGACCTCGTAGTCGTAGATCCACTCCTCGAGGAACTGTGAGGGCGCCTCGATGAAGTCCCACTCCGACGGACGCCGCACCCGCGCCCACGCGATCTCGCCGCTCACGATGCCGTGGACCAGATGTCCGAACTCATGGAAATAGGTCACGACCTCGGAGTGCTGCATCAGGGCCGGGCCCTGCTGCGCGTTCGGGTCCGGGAAGTTGCAGACGAGGACACCGTGCGGCTTCGCGCGGCCCTTGAAGCCGGGGACGAGCGTGAAGCACGCGGCGTGCTTGAACTTGCCATCGCGCGGATGCATGTCGAGCGAGATGTGGCCCATCTCCGTGCCATCCACGCTGACCGCGAACGTCTCGACGGACGGGTGCCAGAGCTCCATCTTCACGGGCGTGAAGTGCAGGCCGAAGAGCTCGCTCGCGAGGTCGAGGATTGCCTGGCGCACGGCCCGGTACTCGAAGTACGGCCGCAGCTCCCGCCCGTCGTAGCTGTACTTGCGCGCCTTCACCCGCTCGAGGAGGTACTGCGTGTCCCAGGTCCCGATGGGCTCGCCGCCCTTCTCCGCGACGAGGTCCGCGTACTCGGAGGCCGCGCTCTCGCTGCACGCGGCTCCCGCGCGATCGATGAACTCGCGGATCGCCGTCGCGGAGCCGGTCATCTTGTCCTCGGACGCGTACTCGGCCCAGTTCGCGTAGCCGAGCAGGGACGCGAGCTCCGCACGCTTGGCGAGCATCTGCTCGAGCAACCGCACGTTCGCGGGCACGGCACGCGTCCCGTTCACGATGGTCAGCGCCTTCCGCGCGGACTCGTCGGTGGCATAGGTCATGAACGGGATGAGGTCGGGGTAGTTCGTCGTGACGTGGACCTTGCCCGCGGCGTCAGCCGGATGCGCCGCTACGTAATCCGGCGGGAGACCGTCGAGCTGCCGCGGGTCGAGCGCGACCTCCCGGACGTCGTCGCGAATGTTCTTGGCGAACTCCTGCTCGATCTTCACGAGCTCGGCCCGCACGGTGCGGACCCGCTCCTGCTCGGCCGGAGCGAGCTCGATACCGGTGCGCCGCATGTCGCGGCGCGCGAGCTCCACGACCCGCCGCGCGACCGGCTCGAGTCCGGCGGGCTCCAGCCAGCCGAGGGCTTCGTAGAGCGGCCGGTCCTGGCCGAGTCGCGTGCTGAAGGCGGAGAGCTCCTGGATGACGGTGTCCGCGGCCGCGCGGACCTCGGGATCCGGATGCACCTCGGCCATCAAGCCGCACTCGCTCGCCGCGCCGGCGAGCTCGATGCCGATCTCGTTGAACGGTCGAAGGACGTTCGCTTCGGTGAACGGCACCGTCGCGGCTCCCACGCGCGCCAGCTGGTCCTGCGCGCGCGCCAGGCGCGCGCGATTCCGCTCCAGCAGCTCCGCAGCGGCCGCATTCGTGGTGGTCGTCATGGGCACCTGCGAGTTTAGAGACCTAGAGGCGATAGCCCGCGGGATCGACGTGCGCGGCGATGAGCGTCACGCGTGTCGATCGTGCGGCATCGCGGAACGCGGCACGGCACTCATCGAGCGTGCGGGCTTCGACGCCGTCGGCGCCGAAGGCCGTCGCGAGCGCGCGGTAGTCAAGGGCGCCGAAGGTCGTGCCGGTGACGGGGAAGCCCTTGCGCTCCTGGCCGGCCTTGATCTGCTGGAGCGCCTCGTCCGCCAGGATGACGACCGTGAAGGCGAGGCCAAGGCGGGCGGCGGTCTCGAGCTCGGCCACGCTCATCGCGAAGCCGCCGTCACCGAGGACGCAGGCCACGGCGCGCTCGGGGTGCGCGAGCTTGAGGCCGATGGCGGCGGGCAGGCCGTAGCCCATCGATGAGAGGCCGTTCGAGACGAAGAACGTCCGCGGCGCGTACGCCGGCCAGCACTGGATCGAGACGGACTTGTTGAAGCCGACGTCGCATGAGACGAGCGCGTCCTCGGGCAGCGCCGCGCGGAGCGCCCCCAGGACGTCCTGAGCGGTCAGCCCAGAGCGCGCCGGACGGACGAAACGCCGGAACTCCTCGCGGAAGCGCGCGGCGTCGGCCGTGTCCTTCGGCGCCGCCGGCGCGCCGAGCGCATCGAGCGAGGATGCGACAGCACCGACGACGTCGACCGTGCTCCGGTAATAGCGGTCGTCGTTCGGGAGCGGGCTCACGTGGATCACCGGCGCGGCGGAAGTCCAGTCGCGGTCGAACTCGACCGGGTCGAAGCCCACCATGACGACGAGGTCACGGCCCGCGACCCACTCGTAGAGCTTCGCGCTGCCGAGACCCTCGATCGTGCCGATCGAGAGCGGATGGTCGTCACGCAGCAGGCCCTTCGCCTTCGGCGACACGATCGTCGGGATCCCCCACCCCTCGACGAACCGCCGGAGCGGCTCGACCGTTCCGCCGTCGAGGGTGTCGAGGCCGGCGAACAGGACGGGCCGCCGGCTCTCGGCCAGCAATGCGGCCGCCGCCGCGACGGATCGCGGATCAGGGACGGTTGGTCCGCGTCGCTCGTCGATCTCCTCGGCCTGCTCATCGTTCTGCCGCGCGTCCTGCGACGGGACGTCGCTCGGCACCTCGAGGAAGACGGGTCCCTGTCGCGGCCGGAGCGCGAGGCGCAGCGCGCGATCGGTCACCGCCCCGGCATTCGCCGGGCTCACGCGGGCCTGCCACTTCGTGATCGGCGCGAACAGCGCGCGGAGGTCGAGCTTCTGGTGGGTCACGATCTCGTAGCGGTCGACCGGCAGCTGGCCGGTGAGGGCGATCAGCGGAGACCGATCGAGGTAAGCGTGCGCCACCCCGGTGACGAGATTCGTCGCCCCAGGTCCCAGCGTGGCCAGGCAGGCGCCCGGCCGGCCGGTGCTGCTCGCCATGGCCTCGGCCATGAACGCGGCGTCGGTCTCGTGCCTGGCGAGCACGAACTCCAGGCCGGCCGCGCGGAAGCCTTCGATGAGATCGACGACCTCTCCGCCGGGGTGGCCGAAGACCTGACGGATGCCGGCCGCGTGCAGCCGCTGGCCGATGAGCTGAGCGACGGTCGACATCCGGGCTAACTATGCAGGGGAGCCGGGCCGCGGTGAATGTTGCTGGGGCAACTATCAGTGTGGTATCCTTGACCTCGATCCAGCGCCGCACCGTCCTTGTGGGGCCAGCCGCTCCTTTGACGCCGCGGCTGCCCGACCGACCGGTCCACCGGCCAGCTATTGGAGGAACCACACCGAATGAAGACGTCAGGACTTCCCTGCCGCGCCACCATGGACTGTGACGTGGTCTTCACGCCCGCCGACGACAAGACCCTGAAGCTGCTGCTCGCGGCAGCCGCCGAGCGTGACGCGCACGAGCTTGCGGTCCACGGCTACACGCACCGGATCATCGATGTCGCGAAGCCGGACTTCGCGGCAGGCCCGCGGGGCCGTCGTCCGCGCAAGGAAGCCGCCGCCTAGGTCTCTCGCGTGACGACGATCGAGTCCATCGAACCCGCCACTGAGACCGTCCGCGCCCGCTTCGACCCGCATTCGAACGCCGACGTCAGCGCCGCGATCGCGGCCGCCGACTCGGCGTTCCGCACGTGGCGCGAGGTACCGATGCCCGAACGAGCCGTGCGGATGCATCTCCTGGCCCGGGTGCTTCGTGACCGCAACGATCGGTACGCCCGCCTGATCACGACCGAGATGGGCAAGCCGATCACGGAGGCGTTGGCCGAGATCGAGAAATGCGCGTGGACCTGCGACTTCTATGCGGACCACGCCGCCGCCTACCTGGCCGACGAGCCGGTGGAAACAAGCGCGAGGGCGAGCTACGTCGCGTTCGAGCCGCTCGGCGTGATCCTCGCGGTGATGCCGTGGAACTACCCGTTCTGGCAGGTCGTTCGCTTTCTCGCGCCGGCGCTCATGGCCGGCAACGCCGCGCTCCTGAAGCACGCCTCGAACGTCCCGCAGTGCGCGCTCGCCATCGAGGAGGCCGTCCGCGACGCGGGCTTCCCGCCGGGACTGCTGCGCACGCTCCTTCTATCCGGTGCGGACGTGGAGCCGGTCATCGCCGACGACCGCGTTCGCGCCGTCACGCTCACCGGCAGCACCGCGACGGGCGCCCGGATCGCGGAGCTTGCCGGACGCGCCGTGAAGAAGGCGGTGCTCGAGCTCGGCGGCTCCGATCCGTTCATCGTGCTGCGCGACGCCGACCTCGAGGCGGCGGCGGAGACCGCGGCGAAGGCGCGGTTCCAGAACGCCGGCCAGTCGTGCATCGCGGCCAAGCGCTTCCTCGTCGAGGCGCCGATCTCCGCTGAGTTCGAACAGCGCTTCGCGGCCGCGATCCGCGCGCTGCGGGTCGGCGATCCGCTCGATCCGGCGACCCAGGTCGGGCCGCTCGCGCGCGAGGATCTGCGTGACGTGCTCGAGCGGCAGGTCGCCGGATCGGTCCGCATGGGCGCGCGCGTGGTCGTCGGCGGCGAGCGGCGCGACGGCACCGGCTGGTTCTACGAGCCGACGCTCCTCGCCGACGTCACGGAAGAGATGCCGGTGCTGAAGGAGGAGACCTTCGGGCCGGTGGCGGCGCTCCTCGCGGTGCGCGACGCCGACGAGGCTGTCCGCGTCGCGAACCACTCGCCGTACGGGCTCGGCGCCGCGATCTGGACGACGAACGAGACCGCCGCGCGGGCGCTCGCGCGCCGCATCGAGTCGGGATCCGTCTTCATCAACGGGATGGTGGCGTCCGACCCGCGGCTCCCGTTCGGCGGGGTCAAGAAGAGCGGTTACGGACGCGAGCTCTCGAGCTTCGGGATCCGCGAGTTCGTGAACGTCCAGACCGTCTGGATCGGACCCGCGAAGCAGCCGCCCGCCGTGAACGCCGAATAGCGATCGCTCGCCGCCCGAGCGGACTCTCGCGCCGGTGAACGTCGCCGAGCTCGTCGTCGCGTGCCTCGAGAACGAGGGCGTCCGCCACGTGTTCGCGCTTCCCGGTGAAGAGACCCTCGCGCTCGGCCTCGCGCTCGAGGACAGCACAGCGATCACGCAGGTCATCGTCCGACACGAGCAGGGCGCCGCGTTCATGGCCGATGTCGCGGGCCGCCTCACCTCGTACCCCGGCGTCTGTCTCGCGACGCTCGGTCCTGGCGCGACGAATCTCCTCACCGGCGTCGCGGACGCGACGCTCGACGGCGCGCCGCTCGTGGCGCTCACCGGGCAGGCGGGCCTCGAACGGATCCACAAGCGCTCGCACCAATACGTCGACGTCCTCGGCATGTTCGCGCCCGTCGTGAAGTGGGCCGCCCGGATCGAGCTGCCCGACGGAGCGCCCGAAGTGATCCGCACCGCCTTCCGCATGGCGCGCCTCGAGCGGCCGGGGGCGACGCACATCGAGCTCCCCGAGGATGTCGCGGAGCGCGACGTCGCTGCGCGGCCGATGCCGGTCCGCCGGACGCGCTATGCGACCGCGCGCCAGGACGCGATCAACGCGGCGGCCGACGCCGTCAACGGCGCGAGCCGGCCGCTGCTGCTTGTCGGCAACGGCGTGATCCGGCGCGATGCCGCCGGTCACGGCACGGTCGCCGCGCTCCGCGCGTTCATGGCGCGGACCAACATCCCGGCCACGCACACGTTCATGGCCAAGGGCGCGGTCGACGATCGCGACGGCGCGTCCCTGCCGGCGGTCGGTCTGCAACGCGCCGGCGCCGACCTCTCGGCGCTGCCCGAGCTCGCGCAGGCCGACGTCGTGATCTGCGTCGGCTACGACCTGGTCGAGTGGGCGCCGGGGATCTGGAATCCGACGGGCGACAAACGCGTCGTCCACATCGACAGCCGACCGGCCGAGATCGACGCGAGCTACGTGATCGCGACCGAGCTCGTGGGCGAGATCGCCGATTCGCTCGAGGCCCTCGGCCCGCTCGTGCGGCCGCGGACGGCCGGCGCGCGCACGCGCGTCGATCTGCGGGCCGCCGGCGACGGCGCGTTCCCGCTGTGGCCACGGCGCGTGGTCGCGGACCTGCGCGCGGCGCTTGACGACCTGGACATCGTCGTCTGCGACGTCGGGGCGCACAAGGTGTGGCTCTCGCGGCTCTATCCGGCGTACGCGCCGAACACGGTGATCGTCGCGAATGGCTTCGCGCCGATGGGCATCGCCCTGCCGGGCGCGATCGCCGCGAAGCTCGTCCGGCCCGAACGAAAGGTCGTCGCGTTCTCCGGCGACGGCGGGTTCCTGATGAACGTGCAAGAGCTCGAGACCGCGAAGCGCCTCGGCCTCGCGATCGTGTTCGTCGTGCTCGTGGACGGCCGCTTCGGCGTGATCGAGGCGAACCAGCAGCGGCGCTTCCGGCGGACGGGCGGGATCGAATTCACGAACCCCGACTTCGCGCAGCTGGCCCAGGCTTTCGGCATTCGGGGCGAGACCGTTGCGAGCGCCGACGAGCTGCTGCCGGCCCTGAAGCGCGCGCTGGCCGCGGACGGGCCGGCCATCGTCGCCGTGCCGATCGATCCGCGAGAGAACGCGAAGCTCGGCTCCGGCCTGTGATCCGCTCCTAACGCACGCCGAGCCGGATCAGGCTCATGGGTGACTTTCGGCCCATTCCCGCGGTCCGTGGGAGCGACTACCGTCACGGCACGCGCTCTTTCGTTCCGCACAGGGAGGACCCCTTGGCTTTGGCAATCACTCCGACGGTCGACGATGAGGCCGCAACGCAACTCGGCGTCGGCACCATCGACTCGAGCTACCGTGTCGACGCGCTCCGTGTGGGCGCTCTGGACGGGCTCGCCGTGACCCTCTCCGGGGCCGCGCGGACGGCGAGCATCCTCGCCCTGCTGGACGCGCTCGACGACGCGAACCCCGCCTTCGTGCTCATCGATGAGTCCGAGCTGAAAGTGAGTCTGATCGGACCGAGCGACATCCAGCGGATCGCCCAGCGGTGGTCCCGAGCCGATGCTCTGCGCGGCGCGGCCATCGCCGTCGTCGCGCCGAACAAGGTCGTCTACGGGATGAATCGCATGTTCCAGCTCGTCAGCAATGCCGACACCCGGCTCGCGGTCTTCTGGACCCGTCAGGCGGCCGTCGCCTGGGTCGGCGAGCTCGGCGCGCGCGCCGGGCTGACGCGCGTCAGCCCGGCGCGCGCGCCGAGCTCGCCGAC
>DATCQC010000160.1:0-5927 GCA_036569685.1 Candidatus Limnocylindria bacterium
GCGCGGTGGTCTTCGCCGCCGTCTTCCGCGGTGCGGCCGACCTCGCGACCGTCTTCTTTTCGGCGGTCGCCTTTTCGGCGGCCGCGGTCGTCTTCTTGGCGGCAGTCGACTTCGCCGCGGTCTTCTTCTCCGCGGTCGCCGTCGTCTTCTTGGTGGTCTTCTTCTCAGCCATTCGCCGCCTCGGTCTTTCGTTCGTCCATCACCGTGAGGACGCGGGCAATGCGTGTCCTCGCGGCCGGAAGGCCGCGATAGTTCTTCAACTGGCGGGTGGCCAGCTGGAACCGGAGGTTGAACAGCTCCTCCTTCGCGCTCTTGAGCTCATCCGCGAGCTCGGTGTCAGACAGCCGCCGCATGTCCTTCAGTTGCACTGCTCTCACCTTCCGCGCCTTCGCGGCTCAGGAATTTGGTCTTGAGTCGGGAGCTTGTACGACGCGAGCCGCATGGCTTCTTTCGCGAGCGCGTGATCGACGCCGGCGAGCTCGAACAGGATCCGGCCGGGTTTCACGACCGCGACCCAATGATCGGGCGCACCCTTACCCGAGCCCATCCGCACCTCGGCGGGCTTCTTCGTGACCGGCTTGTCGGGGAAGATCCGGATCCAGACCTTTCCACCGCGCTTCAGGTGGTGGACGATCGCTCTCCGTGCGGCCTCGATCTGGCGCGCGGTCATCCAGCACGGCTCCTGCGCCTGGAGGGCGTAGTCGCCGAAGGCGAGGAACGCACCGCCCGACGCGGTGCCCTTCATCCGTCCGCGCTGGAACTTCCGGTGCTTGAGCCGCTTGGGTTGCAGCATCTAGGGCGTCCCCGCCGGAGCGGCGGCGACCGGTGCGACGGGCGCCGCCGGAGCGGTCCCGCCGGCCGGCGCGCCCAGGACCGCTGGCCGTGCGGCGGCCGCCGGGGCGTTCTGGGAGACCTGGCGCGGTGCGGGCTCGATGTCCCCGCGGTAGACCCACGCCTTCACGCCGATGGTGCCGAACGTGGTCTTGGCGATCGCGCGGCCGAACTCGATGTCGGCCCGGAGCGTGTGCAGCGGAACGCGGCCTTCGCGCTCCCACTCGCGCCGTGACATCTCGGCGCCGCCGAGGCGGCCGGCCACCGCGACGCGGACGCCCTTCGCGCCGGCCTTCATCGACCGTGAGACGGTCTGCTTCAGCACCTTGCGGAACGACACGCGCCGCTCGAGCTGCTGCGCGACGTTCTCGGCGATGAGGTTCGCGTCGAGCTCCGGGTAGCGGATCTCGAAGATGTTCACCTTCACGATCTTGCCGGTGGCCTTGCCGAGCGCCTGACGGAGCTCCTCGACCTTCGCGCCGCCCTTGCCGATGACGACGCCGGGCTTCGCCGTCTGGATCGTGACGGTCACCTGATTCGTCGAGCGCTCGATGTCGATGCGCGCGATCGCGGCGTCACGCAGCCGGCCGCGGATGGTCGTTCGGATGGCGATGTCCTCCTTCAGGAGGATGCGGTAGTTCTTCGCCTCCGCGAACCACTTCGCGTTCCACGTCTTCGTGAATCCAAGCCGGTAGCCGATCGGATGTACCTTCTGGCCCACTACTTACTCCTTCTCATCGACGATCACGGTGATGTGACTCGTCCGATGAAGCTTGACGTCCCGACGTCCCCTGCCCCGCATCCACACGCGCTTCATGCGCGGACCCTCGTCGGCCATCGCGCGCTTCACGTACAGGTTCTCGAGCGTCAGGTTGAAGTTGTTCTCCGCGTTCGCGACGGCGGAGCGCACCACGCGGCCGATCGTGATCGCCGAGCCCTTCGGCAGGTGCTCGAGGATCGAGATCGCCTCCTCCGCGGACTTCCCGGTGATGAGATCGGTCACGAGCCGGGCCTTCCGCGGGGACACGCGCTGGAACTTCGCGCTCGCCTTCACTTCCACGCCCTTACGCCCCCGCCTTCACGGTCGTGGCCGTCTCGGCCGCGGCCCCCCGGCCATGGCCCTTGAACGTGCGGGTCGCGGCGAACTCGCCGAGCCGGTGCCCGACCATGTTCTCGGTGATGAAGACCGGCACGTGACGCCGGCCGTCGTGCACCGCGATGGTGTGCCCGACCATGATCGGCAGGATCACCGACGGGCGCGACCACGTCTTCACGACCTTCTTCTCGTTGCGCGAGTTGAGGGCCTCGATCTTCTTCTTCAATGAGTCCTCGACGAACGGACCCTTCTTGACGCTGCGACTCACTTACTTGCCCCTCTTCTTCTGCGGCTTGATCACGAAGCGGTCGGTCTTCGGGTTGCGCCGCGTCTTCAGTCCCATCGCGGGCTTGCCCCACGGGGTCTGGGCCATGCCACCGACGGGCGACTTCGCCTCGCCGCCACCGTGCGGGTGGTCGCGCGGCGACATGACGACGCCTCTCACCTGTGGCCGCCGGCCCATGTGGCGCTTGTGGCCCGCGCCGCCGATCTTCTCGTTCTCGTGCTCGATGTTCCCGAGCTGGCCGACCGTCGCCCGGCAGCGGACGTGGATGATCCGGATCGTGCCCGAGGGCAGGCGGACCTGCGCGTAGTCGCCCTCCTTCGCCACCAGCTGCGCGACCCCGCCGGCGGAGCGCACGAGCTGCGCGCCGCGACCCGGCTGGAGCTCGACCCCGTGGATCTGCGTGCCGGTCGGGATGTTCTCGAGCGGCATGCAGTTCCCGAGACGGGCTTCCGCGTCCGGTCCGGAGAGGACGGTGTCGCCGATCTTCAGGTCGAGTGGCGCCAGGATGTAGCGCTTCTCGCCGTCCTTGTACACGAGGAGCGCGAGACGGGACGAGCGGTTCGGGTCGTACTCGATCGCCGTCACCTTGGCCGGGATCCCGTCCTTGTCGCGCTTGAAGTCCACGATCCGGTAGCGGCGCTTCTCGCCGCCCCCGCGGTAGCGCATCGTCACCCGGCCCTTCGCGTTGCGGCCGCCGGTGCGGTCCTTCGACTCTGTCAGGCTCTTCTCCGCCGGCTTCTTCGTCAGGCCGGCGAAGTCGGCGGTCTGGCGGTAGCGCCGGACCGGGGTGACCGACTTGTATTTCTTGAGCGGCATCCGCTAAACCCCTTCCACGAAGTAGCGCTCGATGCGCTGGCCCTCGGCCAGCGTCACGACGGCCTTTTTCCAATCGGACTGCTTGCCGATCTTCTTGCCGATGCGCCGGGTCTTGCCGTGCACGGTCGCGGTGTTCACCGCGACCACGTCGACCTTGAACGACTCCGCGACGGCCTGGGCGATCTCCTGCTTCGTCGCGGCCTTCGCGACGGCGAAGGTGTAGCGGCCGGAGTTCGTGCCGGTCATGGACTTCTCGGTGATGATCGGACGGACGAGGACGAGATCGCCTCTCATGCCGAGGCACCCTTCTTCACCGCGGCGACGTCTGCGCGCGCCGCGAGGAGCGCGAGGGCGGGACGCGCGACGAGCACGGTCTCCGCGCCAAGCACGTCCACGAGCCGGAGCGAGCCGACCGAGCGGAGCTCGACATCGGCGAGGTTCGCGACCGCGCGGCCGTGGCTCTCGTTCGTCTCGGCGTGGACGATGAGCGTCTTGCCGGTGTCGCCGATGCGCGCGAGCCAGTCGTAGAGCTCGGCCGAGCGCGGGCGCTCGGAGAGGCCGTCGATCTGGTCGAACACGATCACGCGACCCTCCGCGGCGCGGGCGGCGAAGGCCTGGCCGAACGCGGCCTTGCGCATGCGCTCGGGGATCCGCTGCCAGTACGTGCGGCCGTTCGGCCCGAACACGACACCACCGTGACGCCAGTGCGGCGCGCGGGTCGAGCCCTGACGGGCGCGGCCGGTGCCCTTCTGGCGCCAGGGCTTCGCGCCGCCGCCTGACACGCGGGCGCGGTTCTTCGTCGCGGCGGTGCCGAGCCGCGCGTTCGCGCGAGCGGCCGTGAACGCCTGGAACAGGACGCCGGTGCGCCGCTTCGACGTCGCGAGCGATTCCGGCAGCTCGACCGAGCCGAACGGATCGCCGTTCGCGGCGACCACGGGGGCGAAGCCCTCGGGTGCCGTCGGGAGCGGCCGCGACTCGATCTTCTCGCGCGCCTTTTGCTTCGGCGCCTCGACCCGCGGCTGCGGGCGCGGGGCCACGGCCCGCGTGACCGGACGCGCGACGGCCTTGGGCTTGGCAGCTGTCTTCTTCACGGGCGCGGCCTTCGCTGCCGAGGTCTTCTTTGCGGCAGCGGGCTTCGTGGCCGGTTTCGCGGCCACGGACTTCTTGGCCGTCGTCTTCTTGTCCTTGTCGGCCATCAGGCTTTCCTCACCACGACGATGCCGTTGCGCGCGCCGGGCACCGCGCCCGCGATCACGAGGAGCGAGCGGTCGGCGTCGGCGCGCAGGATCTCGAGGTTCTTCACGGTGACCCGGTTCGCGCCCTGGTGCGCGGCCATGCGGAGGCCCTTCCACACGCGGCCGGGCGTCGTGCCGGAGCCGACCGAGCCCTGACGGCGCAGATGGTCGGAGCCGTGCGACTTCGGACCGCGTGAGAAGTGGTGCAGGTGCACCGGCCCCTGGAAGCCCTTGCCCTTGGAGGTGCCGACCACGTCGACCTTGTCGCCGGGCTGGAACCGCTCGACGCCGATCGCCTGACCGGTCTTGAAGCCGTCGACCGAGTCGAGCCGGACCTCGCGGAGATGCTGCACCGTCGCGCCCGACTCCTTGAGGTGGCCGATCCGCGCCTTGGTGAGCTTCTTCTTGTCGACGGACCCGTAGCCCAGCTGCAGCCCGGTGTACCCGTCGCGCTCCTTCGTGCGGACCGCGGTCACGATGTTCGGCTCGGCGGCGATGACCGTCGCGGCCACGGCCGAGCCGTCGGGACGGAAGTGCTGGAGCATGCCGAGCTTGCGGCCGAGCATGAGCGGCTTCCCGATGTCGGGCGCCTGCTCGCCGCGCGGCGTCTCGTCGCCCCGCGCTGCCTCGGTCGGCTGGTCGGCCTTCGTCTCGTCGGTCATTTCCTCGTCCTACCCGTGCCTAGAGCTTGATCTCGATGTCGACGCCCGCCGGAAGGTTCAGCTTCATGAGCGCGTCGACGGTCTTCTGCGACGGATCGTTGATGTCGATGAGCCGCTTGTGTGTCCGGATCTCGAACTGGTCGCGCGAGTCCTTGTAGATGAACGGGCTGCGGATGACGGTGAACTTCTCGATGCGCGTGGGCAGCGGGACCGGCCCGGTCACGGTCGACCCCGTCCGTTGCGCCGTCTCGACGATCTGCGCCGCGGACTGGTCGATGAGCTTGTGGTCGTAGGCCTTGAGCCGGATCCGGATCCGCTGCTTCGCCATCTATTCGATGACCTTCGTGCACACACCCGCGCCGACGGTCTTGCCGCCCTCGCGGATCGCGAACCGGAGGCCCTCTTCGAGGGCGATCGGGGTGATCAGGGTGATCGTGAGGTTGGTGTTGTCCCCCGGCATGACCATCTCGACGCCCGGCTGGAGCTCGGCGGACCCGGTCACGTCGGTCGTCCGGATGTAGAACTGCGGCCGGTACCCGTTGAAGAACGGGGTGTGGCGGCCACCTTCCTCCTTCGTGAGGACGTAGACCTCGGCCTGGAACTTCGTGTGCGGCTTCACCGAGCCCGGCTTCGCGATGACCTGGCCGCGCTCGATGTCCTCGCGCTCGATGCCTCGCAGCAGAAGACCGATGTTGTCGCCGGCTTCGCCCTGGTCGAGGAGCTTGCGGAACATCTCGACCCCGGTCACGACGACCTTGCGGGCGTCGCGGATGCCGAGGATCTCGACCTCTTCGCCGACCTTCACGATGCCGCGGTCCACCCGGCCGGTCGCGACGGTGCCGCGGCCCTTGATGCCGAACACGTCTTCGATCGGCATCAGGAACGGCTTGTCCTTCGGCCGGACCGGGGTCGGGATGTACGTGTCGACTTGGTCCATCAGCTCGAAGATCGGCTTGTACGCCGGGTCCTCGGCGTTCGCCGGGCCTTCGAGGGCCTTGAGC
>DATCQC010000161.1:0-19935 GCA_036569685.1 Candidatus Limnocylindria bacterium
GAGCCGGACCCTCCGCTTGGTGCGATACGCGAGCGCGCGGATACCGTCGTATTTCTCTTCGAAGACCCAGCGCGGACCGGTCGGGATCTCGGTCGACAGCGTCGCGAGCATCGGACGGATGCGCTTCACGGATCTCCGGTCGCGGCCTTCGCCACGTTGCCGCCGCCGTCGCGGGCGATACCCGCGAGCAAGCGGCGCGTCGTGACCGAGCGCGGCTTCTCGGCCGTGATGTCCACCGCCTTCGATGCGGCGGCGTCGGTGCGCTTCATGAGCAGCCATTTCCGCCCGCCGGTGCGCACGAGCACCCAGCTCCCCTTGAGCTTCTTGCCGTCGAGGGTGAAGCGCAGCTCGCCGGCGCGGAGGGCCTTCCCGACATCTTCGACGTCGGCCTCGTACGCCCCGCTGTCCCAGAGCATGACCGTGCCGCCGCCGTACTCGCCCTCCGGAATGACGCCCTCGAAGGTGCCGTACTCGACGGGATGGTCCTCCACCTCCATCGCGAGCCGCTTGTCGGCCGGATTCAGCGACGGTCCTTTCGGGACGGCCCACGACTTGAGCACGCCGTCAGCCTCGAGACGGAAGTCGTAGTGAAGCGCCGAGGCGCGGTGCTTTTGGATCACGAAGCGGTGCTTCGGGCGCGGGGCGATCTTCCCCCGCGGCTCGGGGGTCCTATCGAAGCGACGCTTCTTGGCGTAGTCCTTGAGGGGGCTCACGCTGTCCATCCTGCAACGCGCTTGCCGGGACGGCGCTGCATCTAGCACGGGGGATCGCTCGCGCAGGAACTCGACCATCATCGGACGCACAAAAGGATCGAGTTTCAGGATGCGGTGAGGGAACGCGTAGGCGCCCGCATCGACGGCGCAGACCGACCGGCCTCGGGTGGCGATGCACGATCTTTCCCGCCCGGCGGGATCGGCGTCGATCTCGACCTCGACGCGTGCGCAGCACCCCTCGCTAAGGGGCCGCGGGTGCGATGAAAACGCGGTCCTTGCCGTGGCGCTTCGCGTCGTACAGGGCCGCGTCGGCGCTTCGGAACAGCGAATCCTCGTCCGACGCGGAGCGCGGGTAGCCCGCGACCCCGATCGACACGGTGCCGCTCACGTGCCCACCGTCGCTCGCGACGACGCGGGCCGCCGCAACGGCCACGCGAATGCGCTCGGCGACCAGGGCGGCCGCTTCGGGCGTCGCATCCGGCTGGAGGACCAGGAACTCGTCGCCGCCGAAGCGAGCGACGACGTCGCTCGTGCGGACGTGGCTCTGCACGGCCTGGGCGATGGCCACGAGATGCCGATTGCCGGCCTCGTGGCCGTAGCGGTCGTTCACCTCCTTCAGCGAGTCGCTGTCGATGACGAGCAGCGACAGCGGCCGGTCGCTGCGCTTCGCGCGTTGGATCTCCTCGTGCAGGCGCGCGCGGAAGTGCCGGCCGTTGTAGACGCCGGTCAGCTCGTCCGTCACCGAGAGCCGCCGCACGGCTTCGTGGGATGCCGCGGCCGAGATGGCCAGCGACGCCTGGCTGGCGAGCGTCTGCGCGAAGCGGTAGTGCTCTGCAGTGAAGGAGTTGACGCCCATCTTCACCGCGCGGATGACCCCGAGCAGCCGTTGATCGGCGACGAGCGGCACGACGATCGCTGACTTTCGGTCGAGCGGCACGCCCGTGACCGGAAGCACGCGCGCATCGCCGACGACGTCGGGGATGAGCGCCGGTTCGCGATGCTCGGCGGTCCAGCCCACGATGCCTTCACCGAGCTTGACCTTCGTGTCGCGCACGGTGGACTCGTATTCCATGGAGTAGTAGCGCGGCTCGTACACCATCGTGGCGACCTCGAGCCACTCGGTCTCCTCGTCCCAGAGGAACACCGCGGTCGAGTCGGCGGTCGTGACGCGCTGGAACGCCTCGACGATCGTCTGCAGCGTCCCGTCGCGGTCGAGCTGGGTCGCGCGCCGGGCCACTTCGTTCACGGCCTGGAGCTCCTCGATGTCACTGCGGCGGGCGGCGTGCTCGCGCGCGTGCATCAGGGCGAGCGACACGAGTCCCGCGAAGGCTGAGAGGAGCCGTTCGTCCTGGAGCGAGAACGCGTCGGTCTTCGGGCTCTGCACGGTCAGGACGCCGAGCAGGTCCCCGCGGGCGATGAGCGGGACACACATCTCCGACCGGCAGGACGGCGAGGCCGCGATGTACCGCGGGTCGCTCGACACGTCGCCGACATTGAGGATCGTCCGCGACCGCGCGCACGCGCCGGTCAGCCCACGCTCCGCTGACATGCGGTAGTTCATGACCGCCAGGTCCATGCTGCCGTCGCCCGCAGCCATGCCGGTGTAGAGCTCGTCGCGCTCGGCGTCGTAGAGCAGCAGGTAGCGCATCGAGTAGCCGAACTGCTCGCCGAGGATCTCGACGGCGTGCGACAGCACGCTCGGCTCGTCCGTCGCCGCGTTCAGAAGGGCGTCGGCCGCGCGCATGAGCACGGAAAGCTCGTTCGCTCGAGGAGTCATCACTGCCATGTCGTCACCTTAGGTCTGCCGGCCTGTCTCGGAGGTTCCGTGCGAGGGAGTACGGACGTCCTACTGCACGAGGCGTGCGGGGACACCCGCCAGAGGGAGGGTTCGCAGCGTCTTCCCGGTGATCCCGTCGAGGATGAGGAGCTGGGCGGGGTCGCGCCTGGCCATGAGGATCCGATCTCCCCCAATCAGCGGACCGCAGTCACTCCCGACGCTCGTACTGCGCGAGTCCGTGCCAATGACGTAACGGCGGGCCGCCGTGCCCGCGATCGTGCAGACGTGAACGATCCCGGCGCTCGACTCAGCGGCCTGGAGCCCGATGCCGACGCGGAACGGGCTTGGCGCCTGGAGGACCAGATCGGTCCAGTGGAGTGGATCGGTGATCCAGTAAATGCGCAGCCCGGCGCCGCCGGTGAAACCCGGGTCGTAGGCGACGATGCCCGTCCGCCCTCCGCCAGAGGTAAACGCCACGGGCGCGGCCAGCGTGCCGCGCGGCAGGGTGAGCCGCGAGGTCACCGCTCGGGTGCGCACGTCCACGAACGCGACCTGCATCCGCTGCCCATCGCCCAGTGGAACCATCAGCGCGTCGCCGCTGATCACCGCGGTCCCCGCGGTCATCGGTAGGACGATCGGATCGGCGGCCCTCTTCGTTGCGAGATCGATCGGTACCACGGTGCTCTGGATGTTCGTGACGGTGACGGCGAACAGCGTCTTTCCGTCCGCCGTCGGCACGAGCGACACCACGTTCGGCCCACCGAGGTCCACCGCGCCGAATTGCGACCCGGTCGTCGCGTCGAGCATCACGATCTTGCCGGCGTCGAGGCCGACGTAGAGCGATCGCCGGTCGTCCGACAGCGCGAGCGCCGTGATCCGGCTGCCCACGTCGAACACGTCGCGCGTGCCGGCGTCCAGGTCGATGGCCTCGATCTCCTGCGCGTCCGCCTCATCGCTGCTGCGTGAGATCGCGACGAATACGACTGAGCGCGACGCCGTCGGCCGCGCGAGCGGACCGAGGCCCAGGACGTACGCGACGGCGACCACGCCGATGAGCAGGACGATCGCGCCGACGGCGATGAGCGGCCCGCGCACCACGGCCTCAGTATGGCGAGCGCGAATGGACGAACGCCTCGTCATCAGCCGCGAGCCGTTGAACGCCGAGACGCGGCTCGAGCTACAAGCCGGACCGCTGACCCCGGCCGGCCGCCACTACGTGCGGAGCCACTTCACGTTCCCGAACCCGCCGGGCAGCATCGCGATCTGTGGCGTGGTGGAGCGCCCGCGATCCGTGACGCTCGCCGAGCTGCGCGCGTTTCCAGCGCGCACGCTCGCCGTGACGCTCGAGTGCGCCGGCAACGGGCGAGCGTTCCTGCAGCCGCCCGCCCCCGGCGAACAGTGGGGGCTCGGCGCGGTGAGCACCGCCCGGTGGACGGGAGCCTCGCTCCGCTCGCTGCTCGAGCCGGCCGGTCTCGCGCCCTCGGTCGTCGAGATCCTGTTCCGCGGCGCCGACGCGGGCACGCCGCCGGGTGCGGAGCGGCGGATCGCGTTCGAGCGCTCGCTCCCGCTCGAACGCGCCCTCGCGGACGACGTGCTCGTCGCTTACGCGATGAACGGTTCCGAGCTGCCGATCGAGCACGGGGCGCCGGCCCGCCTGATCGTCCCGGGCTGGTACGGGATGGCCTCGGTGAAGTGGCTCGCCGAGATCGTCGCGCTCTACGAGCCGTTCCGCGGCTTCTATCAGGCCGACCGCTACGTCGCGGGCGATCGGCCGCTGCGCGAGATGCGGCCGCGGGCGATCATCGCCGAACCGCTGCGCGACATCCCCGCCGGGACCCAGGTGCTGCGCGGATACGCCTGGTCCGGCCAGGGAACGGTCACGCGCGTCGAGGTTTCCACGGACGGCGGACTGACGTGGCGCGATGCGGCGCTGAGCCCGGCGACGTCCCCGGCCGCGTGGCGGGAATGGCGCGCGGAGTGGAGCGCGGCTCCCGGCGTTCATCACCTTCTCGCGCGCGCGACCGACGGGAGCGGCGACGTCCAGCCCCTGGCGCAGCGCTGGGACCCGCTGGGCTACGAGAACAACGCGGCCCAGCCAATCCGCATCTACGCACGCTGACGGCGGTGCGGCCACAACGATCGGAACGCCGAGCGGAGACCGGCGATCCGGTGGGCGATCGTGGGGATCGGCTCCGCGTCCGGCACGATCGCATCCGTCTCGAGCGGGCTCGTGCGCAGGCGGACCTGGAGCAGCAGCCGGTACAGGATCTCCCACTGCTCGAAGTCGAGCTCGGTCGCCGCGATGCGCCGCGCGATCGCGTCGAGATCCGCCGCGCCGCGCGCCGCGCGCGCGAGCGCGTCCTCGATCTCCTGGGCTTCTTTCGTCCAGGTCTGGTATGCGCGGGTGAACGTGAGCTCGCGCGCGATCGCCGCGCGTGCGCGGGCGACCGGACCCTTGCGTCCGCGCACCGCGAGATCCATCGGGTGGATCACGATCTCGACGCGTGAGTCGTACAGCACGAGGAGCTTCTCGGGAATGAGCGCCGCGACCCGCGTGCCGCCGCAGACCGCGAGGATGCGCCCGGGCAGCTCGTACATCCACCCCGCGCGCCGCGTCGCGAGCGGCACCTTCGCGCGTTCGAGCGCGTCGCGGAGATCGCGCACCACCGTGTCGTAGCCGCCGGGCTGCACCGCGATCGCCACGTGATCGCTCTCCCACCGCCGCAACATCGCCCGGATATTCGTCAACGGCGCGAGCACCATCATCCAGACCAGGACCACGAAGAGCCCGACCGCGTATGGAAAGCCGCGGAGCGTCTCTCGCACGAGCTCCGCGCCACCTGTCTGGGCGTTCGTGAGCTTCGTCGACAGGAATCCGACCGCGAGCGGCAGGAGGACCGCGAGCGCGAGCATGACCGGGCGGACCCATGCGTCGGCCCACGCCGGGACGGTCACGAAAGCGAGGAGGAACGCCGCGGCGCTCGGGACGGCGATCCCCGCGAGCACGATGGGCCAGAGCAGCGACGCCGCGGCCATGACCGAGAGGAACAACTGCCGGTCGTCGGGGACCCGGCCGAAGAGGGCCATGGTCGCCCACGAGAACGCGAGGCTTAGGACGCGGCCGAGCTGACGTCCAACGAAGGCGAAGATCGCGCCGATGGGGAGCATGCGCCGGGGTGTCGCAGGAGCCATGCCGTCACGTCGTCGAGCAACGTCTGCGCGCCGACCACATTGGACTCGGCGCCTGAGTGCGGGTTCAGGTCGACGCCGTCGACGCCGTCGGCCACCCGGCCGGCCACGCGGTCGTACACCGCGCGCCCCGCCGGGTTGCGACCGTCGAACCACGCCCGCGCATCGCGCGCGGCAGCCGCATACCGCGCGTCGCCGGTCGCGTCCGCGAGCTTCTCCATCGCGAACGCGGCCGAGGCGGCGCCGTACGGCTGCACGGTCGGGAGATCGAAGCCGCCCGCGATGAGCGGCACGAGGTACTCGTCCGCGCTGCGGCGCGCGACCTCGATGAGGTCCGGCCGGCGGAGCGCCGTGCCCGCGAGCGCGAGCACGCCTTCCTGGATGTGGGCCCACACATGCGGCTCGGTGGCGTCGTGCGCGTCGAGCAGCACGTCACCGCTCCGCTGCGACACGATGTCGTCGCACCACCGCCCGATATCGGCTGGAGCGTCCTCGGCGTCCAGCGCCGCGAGCACCTGGACGGCACGCGCGTCGGAGCCGACCGGCCGTTCGTCGAAGGACGCGCGCGCACGCCGATAGTCGTCGCGCGCGCGCTCGTCGCCGAGGACCCGCCAGGCCTTCGCCATGGCGCGGGCACCGCGAGCCTGCCAGAACGACGCGCCGTCGGCGCGCGAGGTGATGCCGTCGGTGTTGCGAACGCCGCTCCAATCCAGCACGAAATTCACGAAACGCCCGTCGTCCTGCTGCATCCAGCGGCAGAAGCCGAGCAGCCCGTCGACCCACTCCCGTGCGACGGGCAGCTTCGTGCGAGACCAGAGATCGGTCCACAGGACGAGGGCCCGGGCCGCATCGTCAAGGCAGGCGACTCCCTCGATGCCGCTCTCACGGGCGCCGAAGTGCTCGCCCGTGTGGTCCGCGTAGATCGCGAGGCCGAGCGCGCGCTGCGGCTCGATGTCGAGCGGGCGCGCGAGAGCCGCGAGACGGGTCAGCATGGCTCGAGACTGTCGAGGATCTCCAGCACGTCGAAGTCCGCCGCGGCAACGACCGAGTCCGCGGCACCGTAGTAGAGGCGGATGCGGTCGCGATGGTCGTCGAGGCGGATGTGCCCGCAGGAGAAGACCGTGTCGTTGAAGAGGCCGGTGGTCTCGTAGACCTCGGTCGGCTTGAGGATCGGCTTGGGCGAGCGGGCGATGACCTTGCGCGGATCATTGAGATCCATGAGCAACCCGCCCATCGCGTACGTCGTGTTCCGGTCGACGCCGTGGTAGATCTCGAGCCAACCGCGCTCGGTACGGAACGGCACGGCGGAGGCGCCGGTACGCAGTTCGTCCCACCGGCCCCAGCGGGGCATCGCGAGCCGCTGGTGACCGCCCCACGACTTCAGGTCGTCGGAGAAGGCGATCCAGATCCCGAAGATCCGGGCGAACGACTGCGGCATCGGACGAGTGAGCGCGACGTACTTCCCACCGATCTTCTCGGGGAAGATCACCGCGTCCTTGTGATCAGGGAGGAGGATGACGCCCTTCCGGTCGAACGACACGAAGTCCGACGTGGTGGCCAGGCTCGTCGTGATCCCCCACCGGGACACGGATACGTACGTGACGTGGAACTTCCCGTCGATGAACGTGATCCGCGGATCTTCGACGCCGTACTCCTCCAGCGGATCCAGCGGTCCCAGGCACACGTCCCTATCGACCGTGAAGTGCACGCCGTCACGGGATCGCGCCATCCGGAGGTGCGAGATCTGCGCGAGGAAATCCTGGTAGCCCTCGTTCACCTTGCCGAGCGGGCCGGTCGCGTTCCTGTATCGGATCGCGCGCGGATCGCGAAGGTCCAGCCCGGGTAGATCCTTTGGGATGTACGCCACGCGCACGGACGGCGGCTGCGTCGACCCGTCCATGTAGGCCATCCCGATCACGTCGTCCTTCGTGTAGTTGTGCGGGAGCGGCTTCTGGACCGGGTGCGGCCCGCTGAAGTCGAGTGTGAACGCGCCGGGCGGAAGCTCAACGTCGCTGCGTGGCCGCTCGGCCACGCGCAGGAGCAGGACCACCTCATCGTCGATGACCGCGGCGGCGGCGTTGAAGACCGAGACGACCTCGAGCGCCGCCTGAGACGGCGGAACATCCCGCGCGGTGAGCAGCGGATTCTCCGCGAGGCGCCGACCCAGGTCGGCCCGTTCGGCGGTCTTCAAACGGCGACGAGCGGATCGTGCTGCCCGTGCGGCTCGAGCACGTGCTGCGTCAGAGCGAGCACGCGGCGGCCGACCGCCGGCCACGCCGTCTCGCGCCCGTACGCGTAGGCCCGGCGCTCGAGGCGCTGCTTCAGCTCGGCGTCGCCGAGGATCCGCTCGACGGCATCGGAGATCGCGGGCGCATCGCGGAACGGCACGATGATGCCGCGCTCGTCAGCGAGCGCTTCGATCGCGTGCAGGTACGGCGTCGAGACGATCGCCTTTCCCGCTCCGAGGGCATACGCGAGCGTGCCGCTCGTGATCTGGTTTGGGTCAAGGTACGGCGTGACGTACACGTCGGTGGCGAGCAGGTAGCCGACGATGTCGCGCTGGGTGAGGTATTCGTTCACGAACCCGATGTGGTCGGACATGCCGAGCTCCTCGGCCTGCCGCTCGAGCGTGTTCCGGTACGTTTCGCCCTGCTGCTTCAAGAGCTCCGGATGGGTCTGACCGACGACGAGATAGAGCGCGTCGGGATGGCGCTCGACGATCGCGGGCATGGCGCCGATCACGAACTCCAGCCCCTTGCGCGGGTCGACCAGCCCGAAGGTCGAGATGATCGCGCGGCCCTCGACGCCGAGCTTCGTCTTCAGGCGATGACGGCCCGTCGGCTCGATCGCCGGCATGCCGTGCGGGATCACGATCGGGACCTTCGTGATGCCGTAGTCCGACACGAGCAGGCGTGCAGCCGTGTGGGCCATCACGACGACCTCGTCGCTGCGCGAGGAGATGAGCCGGACGGCGTCGCGCATGGACGGTGATGGGCTCGGGGGCACGCTGTGGAGCGTGACCATGAGCGGCTTGGTGAGCTCGAGCAGGAACGGCCGCAGGTGATCCTCGTAGACGCCATCCTTCCAGACGCCGTAGAGCCCGAACTCGTGCTGCAGGTTCACCACGTCGACGTTCGATTCGTTCAGCAGTGCCGCGGCGGACCGGTATGACTCCGGCTCGCGCTGGCGGATGCGGCTCTTGACCTCCGGGCCGTAGGCGCGGGCGCTGTTCGGCTCGTCGATCGCGACGACCGAGCAACGGACCGTCGGGTCGGCCGCTTTCACGGCGGCCATCACATCGGCGGTGAAGGTCGCGATCCCGCAGCGACGGGGAATGGAGGATGAGACAAAGGCGATCCGCATGGGCTCCATGCTAGGTCTCAGCGGGCGCTTGCTTGTCAGCCGCGCATGGTGGGGCCGCGCTGCGCTTTCGCCTCCTGTTCGAGCACGACCTCGCCCGGGCCGGGCGTGTCGGCCCCAAGGATCGGGCCGCCGCGCGTGATCGCGCCGGGCAGCTCGATCTCCGGTACGGCATCGGTGCTCTGGTGCTCCGGAACGCGCTCGTCGACGGTCTTGCTCTTGCGCTCGGCGTCGGCGAGATCGTCCGTGGGCCGCGCGGTCTTGTCGTTCGGCATATGTGGACCTCCCCTAGTGGCAGAGATGGTGGAGAGCATTCAGTGTGCCGCTATCGGATCCCAGCGACCCCCAGGAGGCCGGGCAGCACGGACCCGAAGAACGAGCCCGCGATCGCGGCGCCCGCGACGAGCACGAGGATCTCGAGGCCCGACGCGAGCGGGCTCCGCTTCGTGAGCCGGGACTTCCATACGCCGACAGCGAACATGACGACGGCCGATAGCCCGATCGACACCCACAGGCCCGTCCGCACCGGGAAGAAGAAGTACGGCGTGAGCGGGACCAGCGCGGCGACGAAGAACGCACCGGCGAGGATGAGGGCACCCTGCAGCGGCGAGCCGCCCTCCTCGATCGCGAGCCCGAGCTCCTTCTCCACCATCGTGCGCAGGAGCGCGTTCGGGTCGCGCGCGATCTCCGCCGCGATGCGGCGGGACGACTCCTCGCTCACGCCCTCGCGCTCGAACATGAACGCGACCTCGGCCTCGGCCTCGCCGGGACGCTCATCGACCTCCGCCCGTTCGGCCGCGATCTGGGCGAGGAAGATCTCGCGCTGGCTCTTCGACGACATGTACTCGCCGGCACCCATCGAGAAGACCTCGGCGAGCGTCGCGGCGATGCCGCTGATGAGCACGGTGTACGTGTCGTTCGACGCCGCGGCCACGACGGTCACGACCGCGAGGATGCTGGTCACGCCATCCTGCAGGCCGAAGACGACCTCACGCACCTCGGCCAGGAGATCCGCCTCCTTGCGCTCGTCCTCAAGGTGCGCGCGCAGCCAGGCCTTGTCGTGGAACGGGCGCTCGGCCGTGGGCTGCCGCATCAGATGACCCGGCCGGGGCCGCCGCCGTCCGCCTCGAGCGGCAGGCCGGCGCGCTTCCACGCGGTCACGCCGCCCTCGAGGTTCTCGACCGTATAGCCGAGGGTCCGGAGGCCGCGGGCTGCGGCCTCGCTCCGGTTCCCGTGGCGGCAGACCGTGAGGATCGTGCGACCCTTCGGCACTTCGCCGATCCGCGTGCGGAGCTCGCCGAGCGGGATGTGCTGCGATCCGGCGATCCGTCCGGCCGCCCACTCGTCGGGCTCGCGCACGTCGAGCAGGTGCAGATCGGTCCGGCCCTTCGCGTCTTCAGGCGTCACTGGCAAGAATTCTGCGTCAGCCGGCCTCGCGATGGATCAGGAGTACTCCCGCGACCTCCTGCTCCGCATGCGCGAGGAGCTCGTCGCAACGCTCGAGCCGATCAGGGTGCGGCTCCGCCAGTCGCAGCGCGACTCCAGCGACACCGAGATGCGCGACTGGATGCTTCGACCGAGATCCTGTTCGAAGCGCGGCTCTCGAGCTCGTGCCCCAGACGCCATACTGCGTGGAGGACGCCGCGAAGCATCGCGCATAAGGGGAGGATCAGGATGCGAGAGCCGTATCCCGTGGCGCTCGTACCGCTCTTCCCGCAGTTCCTTCAACGCCGCCGCGCGAAGGCAGACTTCCCGCTCCGCGCGATGGAGAGGCTCGGGCTCGACCGGCCCTCCTATTTCTTCGCCATGGACATCGCGACGCAGGACCCGCGCGGCGCGCGCCCGCAGGACATCGGCAACAGCGCGTATCGAACGACCGACGATGCGTTGCGGATGACCGCCGCCGCCGGCGAATCGGCCGGCCTGGTCACCTGGGCGGAGGGCCGCTGGTCGCTGACCGCCAACGGGACGAAGGCCGTGGGCGAGCTGCGGAGCGCGATCGACGCGCACTACGCGTCGCTCGAGCCGATCGCGAAGGACGAGCTCGAGCGGCTGGCCGCGCTGCTCGACGCCGCGTACCACGCTGCGGCCGCCGCGAAGGAGCCTGCGACGCGCGAGCACACGCCGCGTGCCGCGCGCTACCGCTGGCAGGAGCCGTCGTCCGCGATGGCCCGGCTCGACGCGGCGATCTACGGGCTCTGGCAGGTCCGGGATGACTCCCACGTCCAGGCGTGGCGGGACGCGGGGCTCACGGGTCCCGCGCTGGACGTGCTCACTCGCGTCTGGCACCGCGAGGCGGCGACCGCGGACGAGCTCAGCGCAAAGGTCGCCACGCAGCGGCCGGAGGACGTGCGCGCGGCCGTGCAGCAGCTCCGCTCGGCGGGCCTTCTCGCGGCCGGCCCGGCCCTCGCGCTGACCGCAAAGGGCGTGGCGGTGCGCGAGCGCATCGAGGCCGAGACCGACCGGTATTTCTTCGCGCCCTGGCCGGACGCCGTGGGCGCGCAAAGCGACTGGCTCACCGAGCGATTGGCGGCGGTGAATGCGGCCCTCGCCTGAGAACGCGCTTGTCATGATCGTTACGTGTGGCATCGATATTGCGAAGGTTCTCTCACGATGGCAATCGCGAACCCCGGTCCGTCGGCCGAGCGGAGCGTCACTCACGACGCGCGGATCCTGATCGTCGATGACGAATCGGACATCGCGAACCTTCTCGGCACGGTCCTGCGCGAGGAGGGCTTTTCCGTACGCGTCGTGACCGATTCACGCCAGGCGCTCGAGGTGTTCAACAGCTTCCGTCCCGACCTTGTCAGTCTCGATGTGATGATGCCCAGCGTCGACGGGATCAGCCTCTGCCTCCAGCTCCGCAAGGAGACCGACGTCCCGGTCCTGTTCGTGTCCGCGAAGAGCGATCCGCCGGACCGCGTCGTCGGTCTGCGCATCGGCGCTGACGACTACATGGGCAAGCCGTTCGACAACAACGAGCTCGTCGCGCGCGTGGAGGCGCTCCTGCGCCGGCGTTCGTACGCCGCGGTGGCCGATCGCGATCGGCGTCAGTTGCGTTTCGGGATGTTCGTCATCGATCTGGGTAGCGTGCAGGCGATCCACGGCGACGTGGCGCTCCCGCTCACCCCGACGGAGTTCAAGCTGCTCAAGACCCTCGGTGGCGAACCCGGTCGCGTGTTCACGCGTGACGACCTGCTCACCGGCGTGTGGGGTTACGAGCCGGGCAGCGACACGCGGCTGGTCGACGTGCACGTCGGCCGGCTGCGGAAGAAGCTCCAGGACGGCGGCGTGACCGAAGTTTCGATCGAGACGGCCCGCGGCTTCGGCTATAAGCTCAGCGCGACGCAGCAGGGGCGGGCGCCGGAGAACTAGCGCCCCGCAGCGCCGCGAGCCCGCGCATCAGTGACCCGAACTCATCGAACGTCAATGACTGCGGCCCATCCGACAACGCGCGCTCCGGATCCGGATGCACTTCGATGATCAGCCCGTCGGCGCCGGCGGCGACCGCGGCGCGCGCCATCGGCGCGACGTACGACGCCTTGCCGGTGCCGTGGCTCGGATCCACGACCACCGGCAGGTGCGAGAGCTCGTGCACGACGGCGACGGCGGAGACGTCGAGCACGTTACGCGTCGCGGTCTCGCCGCCGGGCACCGGCAGGCCCCGCTCGCAGAGCATCACGTTGCGATTCCCTTCGCGCAGGATGTATTCGGCGCAGAGCAGCCAGTTCTCGATCGTCGGATACATCCCACCGCGCTTCAGGAGCACCGGATGGCCCGACCGGCCGACCTCACGGAGCAGCGCGTAGTTCTGCATGTTCCGCGCGCCGATCTGGAGGATGTCGACGTACTTCGCGCAGAGCGCGACATCGTGCGGATCGAGCACCTCCGAGACGATCGGCATCCCCGTCTCGCGTTTCGCGCGCGCGAGGAGCTCGAGGCCCTCCTTGCCGAGGCCCTGGAAGTCGTACGGCGACGTCCGCGGCTTGAACGCGCCGCCGCGGAGGATGTTCGCGCCGGCCGCCTTCACGGCGTGGGCCGTCGAAAGCAGCTGCTCCTCGCTCTCGACCGAGCACGGCCCGGCCATGACCACCATCGCGCCCCCGCCGATGGCGAGGTCATCGACCGTCACGACCGTCGGATCGGGATGGAACTCGCGCGACGCGAGCTTGAAGCGCTTGAGGACCGGAACGACCCGATCGACGGCCGGTAAGGACTGCAGCTGCTCGGCGAGCCGGGCCTTGTCGTCGTCGAGCACGCCGATCGCGCCGATGACACTGACCTCGCTGCCCGAGAGGTTCGCTCCGTAACCGCGCTCGCGGAGCCGATCGACGATGTGGTCGATCTGCTCTTTCGTCGCGCCCTTCCGCATGATGATGATCACGCGAATATCGTACGAGCTATGCCGCTGTACGCGTTCAAGGGAAGGTCACCGCGCGTGCACCCGACGGCGTTCGTGGCACCGACCGCGGTCCTCATCGGCGACGTGACGCTGCACGAGAACGCGTCCATATGGTTCGGGACCGTGCTGCGGGGCGACATGGACCGCATCGAGATCGGCGCGCGATCCAACGTGCAGGACAACTCGACCATCCACACCGACCTGAACGAGCCCACGATCGTGGGCGAGGACGTCACCATCGGGCACAACGCGCTCGTGCATTCGAGCGTCATCGAGAACAACGTCCTCATCGGCCAGGCCTCCGTGCTCGTCGGCGGCTGCGTCATCGGGACGGGGTCGATCGTCGGCGCCGGCGCCGTCGTGCGGGCCAAGATGACCGTGCCGCCGCGTTCGCTCGTGGTCGGCGTACCGGCGACGGTCGTCCGCGAAGCGCGACCCGAGGACGAGCGCTGGACGGTGCAGGCGGCGAGACACTACGTCGAGCTCGGCGCCTGGTACCGCGACAACATCGACGGGCAACTCTAGTGGCGACCCTCCGTGTCGACGGCAACAGCCTCACGATCGCGGACGTCGTCAGCGTCGCGCGTCGCGACACGCCCGTCGCTCTGGATCGCGCGTCGGAGCAGCTCGTGCGCGCGGCGGCGAAGCTCGTGGCCGAGTTCGCCGACGGTGATGCCGCGATCTACGGCATCAACACCGGCTTCGGCGATCTCTCGCAGGTCCGGATCCCGCGCGCCGATCTCGCGAAGATCCAGCTGAACCTCTTGCGCAGCCACGCGGCCGGCGTCGGCGATCCGCTCCCCCAGGACGTGACCCGCGCGGTCCTGCTGCTGCGCGCGAACACCCTGGCCTCCGGACGTTCGGGCGTGCGCCCTGAGACGATCGACCTCCTCCTCGACCTGCTGAATCGCGGCGTGCACCCGGTGATCCCGATGCACGGGAGCGTGGGCGCGTCCGGTGACCTCGCGCCGCTCGCGCACGCCGCGCTCGTGCTCGTCGGCGAGGGCCAGGCGATGTTCGAAGGAAAGCTCCTGAGCGGCGCCGAGGCCCTGAAGCGCGCGGACCTCCGGCCGCTCGAGCTCGCGCCGAAGGAGGCGCTCGCGCTCATCAACGGCACGCAGGTGATGACCGCGATCGGCTGCCTCGCGCTGCACGACGCCGAGGTCCTCTGCACCTCCGCCGACATCATCGGCGCGCTTTCCGCCGAGGCACTGCGCGCGACCGATGCCGCGTGGGACGCCTCGCTCAACGCCGAGCGGCCGCATCCAGGTCAAGAGGTCGTCGCGGCCAACCTCCGCCGGCTGGTGCACGGCAGTCCGATCATCGCGTCGCACCGCCTCGGCGATCCGCGGGTGCAGGACCCCTACTCGATCCGCTGCATGCCCCAAGTCCATGGCGCCTCGCGCGACGCGCTCGCGTACACGCGCCGCGTCCTGGAGATCGAGATCAACAGCGTCACCGACAACCCGCTCGTGTTCGCCGAGGAGAAACGGATCGTCAGCGGCGGCAACTTCCACGGCCAGCCTGTCGCGATCGCGCTGGACCTCGCGACGATCGCGGTCGCCGAGCTCGCGGACATCAGCGAGAGCCGCATCGACCGGATGACCAACGGCCGCACGAGCGGCCTGCCGGCGTTCCTGTCGCCCGACCCCGGACGGCACTCCGGGTTCATGGTCGCGCAGTACACCGCCGCGGCGCTCGTCGCGGAGAACCGGCTTCGCGCAATGCCCGCCTCGGTCGAGTCCATCCCCACGTCGGCCGACATGGAGGACCACGTGAGCATGGGCGTCCACGCGGCGCACAAGCTCTCGGCCGTCGTCGCGAACACGCGGAGCGTCCTCGCGATCGAAGGGCTCTGCGCCGCGCAGGGGCTCGACCTGCTCGGGATGACGAGCTCGGCCGCGGTGGAGGCCGCCCGGCGGGTCATCCGGGAGCACGTTCCGACCCTCGTGGCCGATCGGCCGCTCGCCCCGGATATTTCCACGATGCGCGACGTCATCAGCCGTGATCTGCTCGCGACCGCCGTTCGCCACACCTCCGGGGAGCTTGATTAGGTCTTCTTAGCCCGAATTCATGCTCACGCCCGCCGTCCGTGGTGCACTGGTCCTCGTGAAGCAGCCGAAGCGGTCCCCACTGATCAGCTCCGTGAACGCCATCCGAGCGCTCGCCGCGGGCATCACCATGCTCAGCCTCGCCGCGATGACCGTCTACGCGGGAGACCACCTCCACAACCAGAGCGCCCCGCTCCAGCCCGCCGCGGCCGCGAGCGCGGCGCCCGCCACGACGACGACCAGCCCGAGCACGGGCCGGCTCCAGCTGAGCCGCGGCGTCACGACGACGACCACGCGAGCCGTGACCACCACCCACCACAGCTAAAGTCACCGCCGTGACGACCGACCAGCTCTGGGTCATCGCCCGCTCGACCGGCACGGCCGCGCTCGTCGCGCTCATCCTCTCCATCCTCTCGGGCATGGCCCTGCGGTCAGGGGCTCTCGCGTGGCTCTCGCACAACCGCGGGGTACGGGCGGTCCATGACCTGACAAGCCTGCTGTGGCTGCCGCTCGTGATCGTCCACGTGATCACGCTCATGCTCGACCCGTACGCGAAGGTCGGGGTCATCGACCTGTTCATCCCGTTCCTCGTGTCGTACGGCTCATTCGCCGTCGGCCTCGGGACGATCAGCCTCCAGCTCATCGTGGTCGTGCTCATCTCGACGTGGCTGCGCTCGACGCTCAGCCACCAGGGCTGGCTCGCGATCCACCGGTTGTCGTACGTTGCCTTCGTGCTGGCGTTCGCGCACGGCCTGCTTGCGGGAACGGACCTCGCACAGCCGGTGCTCAGCGCGCTTGCCTGGCTCACCGCGGCGATGCTCGTGATCGTCGCGTTCCGCCGGCTCACCGCATCGCGTGGCCGTCAGTCCGGCGCTCGCTCCAAGACCGTCGCGAGCCCCTGACCCACCCCGATGCACATCGTCACCAGGGCGTAGCGCGCGTTCGTCCGCCGTAGCTGCAGCGCGGCCGTGCCGGCGAGGCGTGCGCCGCTCGCGCCGAGGGGATGCCCGATCGCGATCGCGCCGCCGTTCGGGTTGAGCCGCTGCTCGTCGCGCCAGTCGATCCCGAGCTCGACGCAGCACGCGATCACCTGGCTCGCGAAGGCCTCGTTCAACTCGACGATCGCCATGTCCTTCATCTCGAGCTTCGCGCGCCACAGTGCCTTGCGCGAGGCGGGAATCGGCCCGAGCCCCATCTCGTCCGGACGCACGCCTGCCGCGCCCGTGCTCACGACGCGGGCGATCGGCCGCAGGCCGAGCGCCGTCGCGCGCTCGCCTGACGCGACGATCAACGCCGACGCGCCGTCGTTGATGCCCGAGCTGTTGCCCGCAGTGACACTCCCGTTCTCCGCAAATACGGGCTTGAGCTTCGCAAGTGCCTCGAGCGTGCTGCCGGCGCGCGGGTGTTCGTCTCGATCGACGATCGCGGCCGGACGTGTCGCCTGCGGCACCGGCGTCGCGACGATCTCCTCCGCGAACACGCCATTCTTCATCGCGCGTTCCGCCTTCTGCTGGCTGAGGAGCGCGAGGCAGTCCTGATCGGCGCGCGAGACACCGCGCCGTTTCGCGACGTTCTCCGCGGTCTGACCGAGCGTGACCGTGTGGCCGTCGGCGACGAGCTGCGGGTGCGCGAACCGCCAGCCCAGCGTGCTGTCAGCGGACTCGGGCGCGCCGCGCGGATACGCGAACTCGGATTTGAGCGTCACGATCGGCGCGCGGGTCATGCTCTCGACCCCGCCGGCGATGAACAGATCACCCTGCCCGCTCCAGATGGCCTCGGCGGCGCTGTTGAGCGCCTGGAGGCTGGAGCCGCACAGGCGGTTCACGGTCTGTGCCGGGACCTCGACCGGGAATCCCGCGAGCAGCGTGGCCATGCGCGCGACGTTGCGATTGTCCTCGCCGGCCTGATTCGCGTTGCCGAGGATCACATCGTCGATGCCGGCGGGATCGATGCCGCTCCGTTCCACGAGGGCACGCAGGTCATGCGCCGCCATCGCGTCGGGCCGAAGGCCGGCGAGCGCGCCCCCGTAACGACCGAACGGGGTCCGCACGTAGGCGCAGATGAACGCGTCGGTCACGACGTCGAGTGTAGGGACGGCGGTAGCATCCGATCGATGCCGATCGAGCTCCGGATCAACGGAACGACGCGCGCCGTCGACGTGCCGCCGACCGCGACCCTGCTCTCGGTGCTCCGCGACGACCTCGGGCTCACCGGCACGCGGTACGGCTGCGGCATCGGCAGGTGCGGCGCGTGCTTCGTCGTCGGCGATGGCCGCGCGATCGCGTCGTGCGTGCTGTCCGTGGAACAGGCCGCGCGGATGGAGATCACCACCGTCGAAGGGCTCGCCACACCGGATGCCCTCCACCCCGTGCAGGACGCGTTCATCGCGGAGGACGCGATGCAGTGCGGCTACTGCACGAGCGGCATGGTCATCTCCGCGGCCGCGCTGCTCGAGCGCACGCCGCATCCCACCGATGCCCAGATCCGCGAGTCGCTCGCGGGCAATCTGTGCCGGTGCGGCGTCTACGGCCGCGCGATCCGCGCGGTGCAGCGGGCGGCGGGTTGATGCCGGCCGAGCACCTCGAGAGTCGCATCGCGATCGCGCCGGACGGCGCGGTCACCGCGTTCTCGGGAAAGGTCGAGTTCGGTCAGGGGATCCGCACCGGATTCGCGCAGATCGTGGCCGACGAGCTCGACGTGCCGCTCGATCGGGTGACGGTCGTCATGGGCGACACCGATCTGGTGCCTCACGACTTCGGCACGTTCGGCAGCCACTCCACGCAGCAGGAGGCTCCCGTCTTCCGTCGCGCCGCCGCGTTCGGACGGGCGCAGCTGCTGTCGCGCGCGGCGCGCCGGCTCGGCATCGGCGCAGATCGCCTCGACACGAGTGACGGTCACGTGGTGTCGGGCGAGACGCGGATCCCGTACGGCGAGCTCGTCGCCGACGAGCCACTCACGGGAGCGATCCCGGACGTGGTCTCGTTCCTCCCCGAGCAGCGCCGGCGCTACGTCGGGCGGCCGCTCCCGCGGGTGGAAGCGCGCGACATCGTGACCGGACGCGCGACGTACGCCGCCGACGTCCGCCTTGCGGGCATGCTCCACGGCGCGATCGTGCGACCGCCGGTCCGCGGCGCGAAGGTCAGGGGCATCGAGGCGACGGCTGCTCGCGCGATGCCGGGGGTCGTCGCGGTGGTGCGCGATGGTGACGTCGTCGGCGTCGTGGCCACGCGCGCCGATCAGGCGCATGCCGCCGCGGACGCCGTCGACGTGGACTGGCTGGCTGGGCGGCCCGACGAAGGGCCCGACGCGGACATCCCATTGCGCGAGGACACGGTCATCGAACAGGCCCTCGCGGGTGCCGCCAGCCGGCACACCGCCGAATACGTCCTCCCATCGATCGCGAACGCGCCCATCGGTCCGAGCGCCGCGGTCGCCGACGTGACCGCGGACGGCGCGACGATCTACGGCGCGACGCACCGCCCGTTCGGCCTGCGCGAGGGCGTCGCGAAGCGCCTCGGCCTGGCCGAGGAGCGCGTCCACTTCGCGCCACGGATGTCGAGCGGCACGTACGGCCGGAGCAGCAGCATCGACGTTGCGCTCGAAGCGGCGGTGCTGTCGAAGGGCGCGAAGCGGCCGGTGCACCTTCAGTGGACACGCGAAGAGGAGTTCTCGTACTCGCCGAGCCGGCCGGAGGTCACGCTCGAGGTGTCCGCGGGGCTCGATGCGGCGGGGACGATCGTGGCCTGGAAATACGACGAGCACACCGCGAACGTGCACACAGCCGGCTGGTTCGACCCCGATCCCGAGCGCGCGGGCGGGAGCCAGGGCCGCAACGCGATCCCGCCATACCGCATCCCACACCTGGGCGTCGTCCTCCACATGGAGCCGACGCCGCTGCGGACGGCGAACTTCCGCTCGCTCGCGGCGGCAGAGAACGTGTTCGCGATCGAGTCGTTCGTCGACGAGCTCGCGCACGCCGCGGGTCAGGATCCGGTCGCGTTCCGACTGCGCCATCTGGACGACGCGCGGCTCCGCGCGACGATCGAGGCGGTGGCTAAACGGAGCGGCTGGGGCCGCACGCCGACGCCACGCCGCGGGCTCGGCATCGCCTGCACGATCTATCACGGCACGCCGTGCGCGCAGGTCGCCGACGTCGAGGTGAGCGAGGAGGGCGTCGTGCGACTCGTCGCGGTCTGGGCGGTCATCGATCCGGGCTTCGTCATCAATCCCGATGGCGTCCGCAACCAGGTCGAGGGCGGGATCCAGCAGTCGGCGAGCTGGACGATCTTCGAGGAGCTGCGGCACCACGAGGGACGGATCGCGCCGACGAGCTGGGACACCTATCCGATCGCGACGTTCCACGACGCGCCGGAGCTCATCGACGTGCTCGTGGCCGGGGACCCGTCGCAGCCGTCCACAGGCGTCGGCGAGCCTGGCGCCGTC
>DATCQC010000162.1:0-1964 GCA_036569685.1 Candidatus Limnocylindria bacterium
CCTGGGACAAGAGCCTGATCAAGGCGATCGAGAAGGCGATCATCGGCAGCGACCTCGGGCTCACGCCGAGCAACGATGGGTCGCTCATCCGCCTCTCGATCCCGGCGCTGACCGAGGAGCGCCGCAAGGACCTGGTGAAGCAGCTGCACAAGAAGGTGGAAGAGGGCCGCGTCGAGGTCCGGACGCTCCGGCGCCACGCGCAGGACGAGCTCCGGACGAAGTCGAAGGGCGCGGGCATCTCGGCCGACGACGAGAAACGGCTCGAGACCCAGCTCCAGAAGCTCACCGACCTGTACATCTCGGCCGCCGATGAGATCGGCCACGGCAAAGAGAAGGAGATCCTGGCGGTATAGCGGTGGCCGCTGCGATACCGCGCCACATCGCGATCGTCATGGACGGCAACCGCCGCTGGGCTCGCGGCCGTCACCTTCCGGTCATCGCCGGCCATCGCCGGGGCGTCGAGACGATCCGCCGGACGGTGCGCGCGGCGCGCGACCGCGGCGTCGAGTTCGTGACCCTGTACAGCTTCTCCACCGAGAACTGGAAGCGCGACCCAGACGAGGTGGGCGGCCTCATGAAGCTGCTCGAGGAGACCATCCGCCGCGAGACGCCGACGCTCGTGCAGGACGGCGTGCGCCTGCGGATCATCGGCCGGCTGCACGAGCTGTCCGATGGCGTGCGTCGCGCGATCGACGACGCCGCGCGCGCGACCGACGCGGGGAAGAACGGGACGATGACCATCGCGTTCAACTACGGGGGCCGCGCCGAGATCGTGGACGCGGTGAAGCGCCTCGTGCGGGACGCTGTCCCGGTCGACGGCATCGACGAGGCTGCCATCGCGAGCCGCCTGTACGCGCCGGAGCATCCCGACCCCGACCTGCTCATCCGCACGGGCGGCGAGCTGCGGGTCTCGAACTTCCTGCTGTGGCAGGTGGCCTACGCCGAGATGTGGGCGACCGACGTGCTGTGGCCCGACTTCGCGGTCGAGCACCTCGATCAGGCACTCGCGTCGTACGCGCGCCGCGAGCGGCGGTACGGCCGCTGACCGATCTTTCGCGCCGTACCGTCACGGGGCTCGTCTACGCCGCGATCGTGCTCGGCGCGGCGTTCGCCCCGCCGCTCGTGTTCACCGTGGTCGTGGCCGTGGCCGGCGGCATCGCCCTCGCGGAGCTTTGGATCCTGCGGCGGTCCGGCGTCGCCGCGGCTCTCGAGCTCGTGGTCCTGGCGACCGGCATCACCGCGCTCGTGTACCTTCGCGCGCTCGGCGACCACGGCGCGGCGCATCCGACCGCGACGGGATTCGCGGTCTGGCTCCTCCTGGTCATCGGCGCGACGTGGGCCGCCGACGTGGGCGCCTACGCGGTCGGGTCGCTCTGGGGACGGCGCAAGATCGCGCCGCGGGTCAGCCCGGGCAAGACGTGGGAGGGCACCTTCGGCGGCTTCGGCGCCGCGGCGCTCGCGGTCCTCGGGATCGCGGCGCTGTTCGGCCTCGGCCGTCCGGAAGCCGCGGTCGCAGCCGTCACGATCGGCCCGGCGGCGTTCGCGGGGGATCTCCTCGAGAGCTGGACCAAGCGCCGTGCCGGGGTGAAGGATTCGGGGACGCTCCTCCCGGGACACGGAGGCATGCTCGATCGCATCGATTCCCTCATTGCCGTCGCTCCGCTCGTGGCCGGCCTGACGCTGGCCGCGGGTCTGGGATGATGAGCAGGTGAACGGACCGACCCGCGTCGCGATCCTCGGCGCGACCGGCTCGATCGGCCAGCAGGCCCTCGACGTGATCGCCGCCCATGCCGATCGGCTGACCGTGACCGCCCTGGCGGCGCGCTCGCGGCGCGACGTGCTCGCGACCCTCGCCCAGAGGCTCGGTGTGAGGCGCGTCGCGACCGGGGACGACGATCTGGTCGCCCTTGCGACCGCGGACGACGTCGATCTCGTGCTCGTCGCGACGCCGGGGATCGCCGGGC
>DATCQC010000163.1:0-3853 GCA_036569685.1 Candidatus Limnocylindria bacterium
GACGCCACGGTCCTCACCGACGTGAGCGACGACTCGCGAATGCTCACCGAAGAGGTCTTCGGGCCCGCGCTGCCGATCGTGATCGTCAACGACCTCGATGAGGCGATCGCGAAGTCGAACGCGAGCGTGTACGGTCTCGGCTCGTCGATCTGGACCAAGGATCTCGCGAAGGCCCGCAAGGCCATCGAGCTCCTCCAGGCCGGCTACACCTGGGTCAACGACATCCAGGTCGCGTACGACCAGCTGCCGTTCGGCGGCTCGAAGCAATCCGGGTTCGGCAAGGAGCACGGCCTCGAGGCCCTCGACGGGTACCTCGAGAAGAAGTCCGTCGTGCTCTCGGCCGGCTAGCGGTGGCGGACATCGCGGCGCTCATCGCCGAGGCGAAGGGCCTCGAGCTCTTCCGGCCGCACGGGGCGTTCGAGGTGCACTGCGGGCACTGCCACGCCCGGCTCGACGGCAACGGGGACTGCGCGACCTGCGGGCTCATCGGCCGTCCGCCGGAGGAGCTCGAGCGGCGCGCGGCGACCGACCCCGAGCGCGTCACCAAGCTGCTCTCCGGCGCGATCGCGAAGCGCCGCGGTTACACGCCCGCGGGCAAGGCCTAACTAGCCGAGCGCGGCCTCGGCCGCGGCAACGACCTCGGTGTCGCCGATCTCGAGGACCGAGCCGTTCCGCTTCGTCTCCGCGAGGCAGAGATACGCGACCACCCGCGCCGGGCCGTGCGGCTGCGGCGTCGCCGGCCGGACGCGCTCGGGCTTCGCGGTGTCGACCAGTCCCGGGTCGAACGCGCTGACCGCGATGCCGCTGCCGTCGAGCTCGAGGGCGAGCACGCGCGTCAGCTGGTCCACCGCCGCCTTCGCCGCGCAGTACGCGCTCCAGCCCGCGCTCGCGCGGTCCGCGGCGCCGCTCGAGATGTTGACGATGCGGCCGTAGTCGCGGTCGATCATCCCCGGGAGGACCGCGCGGGTCACGAGATACGTGCCGCCGACGTTGATCGCGATGTTGCGCAGCCAGGACGATCCGCTCGTTTCGGCGAGCGGCCCGATCGGATCGAGCACGCCGGCGTTGTTCACGAGGATCGAGGGCGGCCCGACCCAGCGCTCCGCGGCGAGCACGAGCTCCTCGACCTGCCGCTCGTCCGCGACGTCCGCGGTCTGGGCGAGCGCCTTGCCGCCCTGCTTCTTGATCGCCATCGCGACCTCGTCGAGCTCGGGCGCGTTCCGCGAGGCGATGACGACGTTCGCGCCGAGGCTCGCGAGCGTCTCGGCGATGGCCCGGCCGAAGCCGCGTCCGCCACCGGTGACGATCGCCACCTGCTTGGCGAGCGGCCCGTTCGAGGGCGTCACGCCCTGACCGAAAGCTGCTTCGAGAGCACGCTGCCCAGCCGGTCGACGTCCGCGTCGCGATGCAGCGCCCAGAACGAGATCCGGATGGCGTCCATCGATTGATCGCCGACGTGCTTGATCACGATGCGGTCCTCATCCCACGCGCGCTGGACGATGTCTGCCGCGCCGCCGGCCCGGGGCTGCACGACCACGATGCCCGTGGGGTCGTCGGCCCGGCCGAGGAGGTCGAGCGGGAGCTCGCCGATAACGCCGAGGGCCCGGGCGCGCAGCGCCTTCACGCGCTCGCGGACCCGCGCGCCGAGCGCGCGATGCACCGCGAGGGTCTGGCGGATGCCAACGAACGCGGCGACATCGACGGTGCCGATCTCGAACCGCGTCGCGTCGTCGTTCAGCTTCATGTGGCCTTCGAGGTCGTGGTCCGCGCGCGAACGCCAGCCCACCCGGCTCGGCGTCCAGCGGCCCGGATCCGCCACCCACGTCGCACCCGTGGCGAGCGGCCCGTGCAGCCACTTATGGCCCAGGAACACCGTCGCGTCCGCGCCGAGGCCGCGCACGTCGACCGGGATCTGGCCGAGCGCCTGCGCGCAGTCGATGATGCTGATCGCGCCGGCGTCGCGCGCCAGCCGGCACACGGCTTCGACCGGCAGCCGCCGGCCGGTCCGGCACGACACGAGCGAGAGCACGATTGCCTGCGCCCCGTCGCGGAAAGCTTGGGCCACGTCGGCGAGGAAGCGCTCCTCGTCGTGCAGCGCGACGACCCGGACGCGATCGCCGCGATCCTGGCGCCGGTACACCGGCAGCAGCGCCGCGGGGTGCTCCTCGGCCGTCGTGACGATGAGCGCCCCCGGGTCCAGCGGCAGCGAGGCGATGAGGGTGTTCAGCCCGTCCGTCGCAGACTGCGTGAGCGCGATCCGCGACGCGCCGCCCGGATCGCCGATGAACGCGGCGAGCTCCTCGCGCGTCGAGGAGAGCTCGGCGTTGTACGAGTCGTAGCCGACGTGCGAGAACATCCCGACGCCGTTCATCCAGGTCCGGTAGGCCTCGGCCGCGCGCTGCGCGACCGGGAAGGTCGGGCCCGAGCCGGCGACGTTGAAGTACAGGAAGTCGTCGTTCAGCGCCTGGAGCGCCTCGATCGAGGTGTCGGGACGCTCATCGACGAAGGTCACGCGGTCGTGATCCCGCGGATCGCGAGACCCGCCGCGAACAGCGCCATCAAGCCGAACGTCAATGAGGCCGTGCGCCCCTCCCGCCGGCGCACCATCGTCGCGGCGAGCGGGAGCGCGAGTGCCAGGGCGAAGCCGTACAGGAGGTGCAGCGATTGCGACGGCCCTCGCGAGAAGAAGAGGAGCGCGATCCCGAGCAGCCCCTGCGCGACGGCGGCGACCTCGAAGATCACGAGCGCCCCGATGAAGCTCGGCGTCGGCCCTGAGCCGCGAAGGCCGAGCCACAGTCCCCACAGGCCCACGATCGAGAGGTACAGCACGATCGCGGTCGCGACGCGGCCGTGCAGCGAGAGCACGACATCCACGGGATGCAGGCTAACCCATATCCTCGGTCTCACCAGTGATCGAGGTCCGCGATGTCACACGCCGGTTCGGGTCCTTCACCGCGCTGTCGGGCGCGTCGTTCGTGGTGCGGAGCGGCGAGATCGTCGCGCTCCTCGGCCCGAACGGCGCCGGCAAGACCACAGCGAGCCGGATCATCGCCGGCATCCTGGCCCCGACCGAGGGCGAGGCGATGGTCGACGGCCTGTCGGTCCGCGCGCAGCCGAACGCCGTGCGCGCCCGGTGCGGGCTGGTCACGGACTCCCCCTCCCTCTACGAGCGGATGACGCTCCGGTCGTACCTGACGTACTTCGCCCGGCTGTACGACGTCTCAGCTCCCGGTCCGCGGATCGCCGAGCTGGTCGAGCTCATGGCCCTCTCCGCGGTGCTCGACACGAAGCTCGCGGCGTTCTCTCGGGGAATGAAGCAGAAGGCGGCGATCGCGCGCGCGCTCGTGCACGAGCCGCCGGTGCTGCTGCTCGACGAGCCGGCGACGGCCCTCGACCCGGAGATGACCCAGACCCTGCGCGAGCTCATCGTGTCGCTGCGCGCGCAGCACCGCGCGATCCTGCTCTGCACGCACGATCTGGACGAGGCCCAGCGCATCTCGGACCGCGTCGTGATCGTCGACCGTGGCCGGATCGTGCGGGAGGGAGTGACCGAGGAGCTTCGCTCCGCAGGGCGGCCGTCGTTCCGGGCCGAGCTCGTCGCCGACGAGTCGGCTGTCCGCGCGGCACTGCGGGGAGCCGGCGTGAGCCTCGACGGCGTGACCCCTGGCGCCGGACGGCTGGAGGTCCGCTGGACCACCGAGGATCCCGCGGAGAACAACACCCGCGCGCTCCGCGCGCTGCTCGACGCCGGCGCGCGGGTGATCAGCGTGAACGCGGAGACCCGATCGCTCGAGGACGCGTACCTCGCGATCATCAAGGAGAGCCGGCAGCCATGAAGGCCCTGCTCCTCGCC
>DATCQC010000164.1:0-4301 GCA_036569685.1 Candidatus Limnocylindria bacterium
GCACTGGTGGCGTACGCCATCGTGAGCGCGGGGAACGCGCCCCACGCGAGCGCGAACCCGAGATCCGAGTGGATGACCGGTGCCTCGAACGCGTAGCCGATCACGAGGGCCGCGCCGACGGCGACGAACGCGAGGAGAGCCGCGCCGACGAGCGGGATCGCCGCGATCCCGAGCGCGACCGCGAACGCAAGGAGGCCGCCCGCAACGATCCGCGGATCCGGTGCCGGCGCGACGGCGGCGCCGAGCAGCGCGTTCGAGAGCAGCCACAGCGTGTACGGCGGATGGAGCAGCGTCCAGTAGTCGCGCCACCCGCCCGGCTCGAGCGCGTAAAAGGCGGCGCCGAGCGCTGGTCCGGCGGGCTCAGGCGAAACGCCCGACCCGCGCGTGGCGCTCATCACCGTCCCGCCGCCGAGGCTCATCCGCGACACGCGCAGGTCGGCGAGCCCGGCCTCGCGCCAGTACGCGTCGATGCGCGCCTGCGGATGCAGACGGTAGAAGGACTCGATGCTCGGGCCGAGGAACGCGCCGACCTCGCGCCACTGCCGCGACACGACCCACCCCGCGAGCGGGAGCACCGCGCGCGTGTACAGCCACCACGGCGGATACGCCGGGCCAGGCGGCACGCCGAACTCGAGCGTCGCGAGATGTCCGCCGGGACGCAGCACACGCGCGAGCTCGCGCAGCGTGGCCGCCGGATCGTCGACGTAGCGGAGGAGGTACGTGAACGTGACGTGATCGAACGACGCGTCGCCGAACGGCAGGTCTTCGGCGCGCGCGCGGACGAGACCGGTGAACAGGCCGTTCCGATCGCGCGCCGCGGCGAGCATGTCGGCGCTCTGATCGAGCCCGATGACGCGGCACGCGTACCGCTCGCGGAGCGCGGCCGCGACCATTCCGGTCCCGGTCGCGACATCGAGGACCAGCTCGCCTCGCTTCGCATCGATCGAGGCGACCAGCGCGCGGCGCCAGCGGGGATCCTGGCCGAGGGAGAGGACCGTCGCGACCCGATCGTACGTGCGTCCGATGCCGGTGAAGATGCGCGGCGCATCGGCCGATGGCGCTACGGCGCGAAGTCCTTCAATCCGAGCTCGCTCCCGAGCGCCCGCGAGCGCCCCTCCGCGGCATCGGCGTCCGCGGTGCGGCCGAGCGCGCGGAGCACCCGGGCCTGAAGGCGCAGCACCCGGGCGAACGACGGACGGGCTTCCATCTCATCGAACAGCGTGGCGGCGCGGTCGATGTCCGCGAGGGCGCTCTCGTTGTCCGGCGGGGTGGCCTGCGCGCGCGCGCCGGCGCGCTGCCAGAGCGTGGTCGCCTCGCCGTAGCGGTCGTCGGTCGAGGTCGCGCGCTCGAGGGCGAGGTTCCAGCCCGCGGTCGCCGCGGACAGATCGCCAAGGCGCGCCCGCACCGTGCCGAGCATCCCCTCGGCGAGCGTTTGAAAGGCACCCATGCTCGAGACGTGCGACAGCTCCTCGCCGCGCTCGAGCGGAGCTTTCGCGCCCAGTGCGTCGTTGCGCGCGAGATGTGCGGCGCCGCTGATCACGTTCGCCGGCACCGCGCACGCGATCGCACCGAGGTCCTCGGAGCGCACGGCGCAGCTCGTCGCGAGCGCCTCGCCCTCGGCGATGTCGCCGCGCTCCACGAGCAGCGCGCTCGTCGCGATGTCGGCGTCGAGCACGCCGATCGGATCGCCGCTCTCGGCCGCCAGCCCGCGAGCGCGGGCGAGCGACGCCTCTGCCTTCTTGAAGTCGCCCAATCGGGACTGTCCGATCGTGAGCAGGCCGGCCAGGATCGCGCCCGACACCTTGTCGGCGTCCTTGGCGATCACCTCCACCGCCGCCTCGAGCTCGGTCGCACCCTGGCGCAGCTCACCACCGAACATGATCCCGATCGCCATGAACGCCCGCGGGATCGCCTGGGCGATCGGGTCGCCGCGAGCCGTACCGATCTCCGCCGCACGCTCCACCGCATGCTTGAGCTCCGGGCTCGAGGTCATCGTCTCACCGCGCATCCGTCGCAGGAACGCGAGCCAGAAGTAGATGTCGCCCACGGTCTTCGGGTCGCCCGTCGTTTCACCGAACGCGAGCGCGCGCTCGAGCCGGCTGATGCCGTCGTCCTGACCGCGATACGTCCACGAGACCTTTCCCGCGCCGAGCGCCGCGCGCAATCGGAGGTCGATCCGCGGATCGTCGGGCGCGAGGCTCGCTTCCGCGCGATCGAAGAAGCCGACCGCCTCCTTGCGCGCGAATCGCTCGAGCGCCTGCTCGCCCGCGACGACCAGGTGCTCGGCGGCCGCCGTGGGATCGCCCGCGCGCTCGTAGTGCATCCCGATGACGCCGGCGAGCTCCCGGGTCCGGTCGGGATACAGCGAGATGAGCGTTTCCGCGGCGAGCCGGTGCAGCGTTCTCCGGTCCTGCTTGAGCAGCGAGCTGTACGCGGCGTCCTGCACGAGCGCGTGACGGAAGAGGTACTCGAGCTCGGGCTCGAGCGTCGCGACCTGAACGAGGCCGCTCGCTTCGAGGGTGCTGAGCTCCGTCCGGGCGGTCATTCGGTCCGGGCCTCGAGCAGGCGCTCGAGCATCGCGACGCCGAACTGTCGCCCGATGACCGCCGCGACCCGCAGGGTGCGCTTGCTCTCGGGCGGGAGGCGGTCGATCCGCGCGAGGAGGAGGCCCTGCAGGGTGTCGGGGATCTCCACGTCCGCAACGCGGGCCGTCGCGACCCAGCGGTCGTCGCGGCGCTCGATCGCGCCGCGGTCGATGAGCATGCGGATCACCTCTTCGACGAAGAACGGATTGCCCTCCGCCTTCGTGAGGATGTGATCGCGGGTGCTCTGCGGCAACGACTCGATGTGCAGCAGGTTCGCGACGAGCGTGCGGGTCTCGTCGCCGGAGAGCGGATCGACGCGGAGCTCGAGGAGGGCCTCGCCGAACAGGTCACGTACTCCGGAGATGAGCCGCCACCCTTCGCTCTCCCGGTCGAAGCGCGATGTCGCGACGACGAGGAGCGGAAGCTCGTTCGCGAGCGGCATGAGCGTCAGGAGCAGATCGACCGACGGCCCATCGGCCCAGTGGAGGTCCTCGAGGGCGATGACCACCGGGCCGCTCGCGGCCGAACCCTTGACGAGGCCGATGATCGAGGACGTGTACCGCTTCAGCGTCTCGAGATCGAGCGCGGACATCCGGGCACGTTGTTCTGGCGAGAGCTGGATCGACAGCAGGTGCCCGAGATACGTGTACGGATCGAGCCATGCGTCGCCGAACAGTGACTTCGTCCGCTGCTCGAGCGCCGCGCGGATCTCGGGTTCGTCCGCCGTGGCCGCGACGCCGATCGCCGAGCGCACGAGGTCGACGATGAGGTGATACGGAAGCCCGCGGCCGTACGAAAGGCAGCGTGCCTCGAACCACTGCGCGGTCGGATCCGCGGCGGCGACGTGCGCGCGGAGCTCCGCGAGCAGCCGGCTCTTGCCGATCCCCGGCTCGCCGAGGATCGACGCGACGCGGCCCTGCCGGGCGCGGACGATCGCGAACGTCTCACGAAGCCGCGCGAGCTCTGCGTCGCGGCCGATCATCGCCGAGTGCACCTCATCGCCGAGGCCGCGCGTGCCTCACGGCGCCGCGGCGGAGCCCGGTGACCTGGTACCCCTGGACCGTCTCGGCCTTGCCCTTGAGCTCGAGCGCGCCGGCGTCGATCGTTTCGACGAGCGGAGCGATGAACTTGTACGTCGCGGCCGTGATCAGGACGCCGCCGGGCGGGGCCGCGGTCTGCATCCGGGCCGCGGTGTTCACGGCGTCGCCCATCGCCGTGTACTCGCGCGCGATGTCACTCCCGACCATGCCCACGACCACGGGCCCGGTGTTGATGCCGACGCGCACCTGCAGCGGGACGCCGTGTTCCGCGTGGGCCGTGCCGCCGAGACCGGCGATCTCGCGGACCATGTCGAGTCCGCAGCGGACCGCGCGCTCGGGGTCGTCCTCGTGCGCGACCGGGGCGCCGAAGAACACGAGCACCCCGTCGCCCATGAGCCGCGCGACGGTGCCGCCGTACCGCGAGGCGATCGTGTTCAGCCGGTCGAAGGCCTGTTGGACGAGGACGGTCCAATCCTCGGGGTCGAGCTTCTCGGCGATCGTCGTCGAGCCGGCGATGTCGGCGAACAGGATCGTGAGCGGGCGCCGCTCGCTGGTGGCCGCTCGCGCCGGTGTGATCGCAGGCCCGCTATCGCGCATGCGGGGATGCTAGGCCGGGCTTAGTTGCTCGGCACGGTCCAGGTGGTCGGGATCATGTGGACCCAGGTCTGGCCGGGCG
>DATCQC010000165.1:0-2111 GCA_036569685.1 Candidatus Limnocylindria bacterium
CCCCGTCTCGAGGTCGACGATCTTCGCGTCGACGTCGGGGAATGGCACGCCGATCGTGCCCACCTTCCGCCGCCCAACGATCGGGTTGCAGTGCGTGACGGGTCCCGCCTCAGTGAGCCCGTAGCCCTCGACGACCTTGCCACCGTGGGTGATCCGCTCGAACTCGTTCGACACCTCGACCGGCAACGGCGCCGAGCCCGACACGCATGCCTCGATGGACCGGAGGTCGTACTTCCCGGTGAGCGGCGAGTTGTTCACCGCCACGTAAATGCGCGGCGCGCCGGCGAACAGCGCCGGCCGGTACTTCGCGATCGCCTTAAGGATCATCTCGAGGTCGAAGCGTGGGATGAGGATGAGGCCGTAGCCGCCATGGATCGCCTCGTTCATGACGACGGTGAGGCCGTAGGCGTGGAAGAACGGCATGACCGCGACAGCCCGGGTCCGGCCGGCGACGGTGCGCGGGTACCACGACCGTGACTGCAACGCGTTCGCGACCAGCGCGCGGTGCGACAACATCGCGCCCTTCGGCACGCCGGTCGTGCCGCCGGTGTAGAGCAGCGCGGCGAGGTCGCTCGACGCCACGGAGACCGGCTCCGGCCGGCTCCGGTTCCGGACGAGCGCGCGAAACGTGCGGTCGCCCGGCACGAGCGCGACCCGGTGTCCCTCCTTCTTCTCGCGGAACACCGAGAACAGCGTCCGGAGCAGCGGCGGCATGTAGTCCTTGATGTTCGTCACGACGACCTCGCGCACCGCCGTGCCCGGCAGGGCCTCGCGCAGCGCCGGATACGCGTGCGAGAGCACGACCGCGACGGCAGCGCCCGCGTCCGCGAGCTGGTGCCGCAGCTCGGGCGCGGTGTACAGCGGATTGCATGGCACGACGGCCGCGCCGGCCCGGAGCGCGCCGTAGAACGCGATCACGTACTGGGGACAGTTCGGCAGGATCAAGGCGACCCGGTCGCCCTTACGAACGCCGAGCGTCTGCAGTCCCGCAGCGAACGCGTCGGCCTCGCGGGAGAGCTCGCGGTACGTGAGCGTCGCGTCGAAGAAGATGGTGGCGACGGCGTCGGGGCTGTGGCGCGCGGTCTCGTCGAGGAAGGCGTGGAGCGGGACGTCCGGATATGCGAGCGTGGATGGCACGCCGTCGTCGTAGTGGCTCTGCCAGGGACGGTCGATCACACCTGCACGCTCTTGACCGCGCGCTCCGCCAGCTCGTCCCCGATCGCGTCGGGGCTCAGCCGGCCGCGCGGCCGGTACCACTCATGGAGCCAGTTGCAGCTGCCCAGGATCGCGAGTGCCGCGATCTTCGGGTCCCGGACGGCGAAGCTCCTTCCGCGCGTCCCATCCGCGATCACCTGGGTGAATAGGGCGCGCATCCGCCGCCGCCTGGCTCCGAGCTTCGCCAGCCGGGCCGGCGGGAGCGAGCGCCATTCCCGCAGGTAGAGGCCGACCGCGTCGTTGTTCTCCATCACCGAGGCCGCGTACGCGCGGACCATCGCGCCGAGCTTCACCTCGGGGCTTCCGCCGCGGGCGACGATCGCCTCGAGCTCGTGCACCGTGTCCTCGAGCAGCCCGTCGAACAACCGCGTGAGAAGCTCGTCCTTCGAGCGGATGTAGTGGTACAGGCTGCCCTTGAGGAGACCAACGGCTTCGCCGATGTCGCGCACGCTCGTCGCGTGATAGCCCTTCTCGCGGAAGATCCGGCCCGCCGCGGCGACGATCTCGTCCTCGCGGCTGCCGCTCTTCGCTTTCATCGCGGCTCCGACCGCGACCGGCCGATCCGCGCGAAGACACCACCATCGCCCGCGGCGATCGTCCGCCGGTTACGTTCCGCGACGAGCCGTGCCCGGAGCGCGGCCCGCGCCGCGAGGGGCCGCTGCTCCTTGATCCGTCCGGCGGCACCCGCGAGGGCCCGCGCGACATGCAGGTGCGCGAGCGTCTCGGTGATGCGCTCGGCGTGCAGCAGGAACGGCCGGACCTCTGTGTCGCTCGGCTGCCGCGAGCCACGCAGAACGCCAATCCCGCCGTGGCGCACGATCCCGAACGTCAGGCCGCGGAGCGTCGCCACGAGCGCGGCGCGCCCCGCCGCGAAGTCGCGGCCCGCGGCGCCGGGG
>DATCQC010000166.1:0-4732 GCA_036569685.1 Candidatus Limnocylindria bacterium
TCGTCTATGCGTTCATCCCGCGCCAGCGCGAGGTCCCGGCGCAGCTGCGCGGCCGCGTGAACGGCGCGTTCCGGACGCTCATCCTCATCAGCAACACCGCGTCGCCGGCGCTGCTGTCGACGATCGCCGCCGCATACTCGACGTCGGCGGCGTTCGCCACGGCGGGCGTGCTCGGTGTGCTGTCCGTGGTCGTAAGCTCGCTCGGGCCGCTCCGGCGGTACGACATCCGCGATGCGACGGAGGAGGCCCAGGCGGTCGAGTCGGCCGCGGAATCGGAGCCGACGCCCGCCGACTGAGCGGGCTAGGCTTTACGTGGTCCACCCATCCTTCGGCGCGGAGGTCCCGTGACCGGCACGCACTGGCTCACCCTCGGCGAAGCAAGCCGCATCCTCGGCGTCGATCCCGACACGCTGCGACGCTGGGCCGACAACGGGAAGATCGAGGTCCTGAAGACGCCGGGCGGCCACCGCCGCTTCCTCCGCGAGTCGATCGAGGGAATGCTCCCCCGCCCGCGCGCGCGCCGGTCCCTGTCGGCGATCGGCGAACCCCCGGACCGCATCGCCGCCGAGTTCTTGAAACGCGTGCGCACCGATCTCGCGACGCAGGATTGGCACTCGCGGTTCGACGAGGCATCGCTTCGGTGGTTCCGCGAGCGCGGGATGCGGATGAGCGACCTCCTCATCGGCCATCTCGATGCCGGACAGAGGTCCGGACGCGAGCTGCGGCTCGCGGAGGCCGCGTCGCTCGGGCGGGAGTACGGCGTCGAGGCGAAGCGCCGGGGCCTTTCGCTCGGCGAGGCCACGCAGGCGTTCCTGTTCTTCCGCGCGCGGTTCCTCGCCGAGATCGCGAACGTTGCGCGGCGGCGCTCGCTCGATCCGGAGCCGGCCGCGGCGCTCTTCGCGGAGGCCGACCGCGCGCTCGACACCGTGATCGTGGCGCTCATCGACGGGCATCGGGCGACGGGGGCGGCGTGACCGACGCGAAGGCGCTCGGCGAACGGGCCGTTCGGGCGATCGACGATCGGCGCGGCGCCTTGATCAAGCTGTCGCTGTCGCTCCACGGCGAGCCGGAGATCGGCTACCAGGAGCGCAAGTCCGCGGCGAAGCTGAGCGAGTTCATCGAGGCGAACGGCTTCGCGGTGCAGCGGAAGTACAAGGACGTCGAGACCGCGTACCGCGGCGACGCCGTGGGCCGAGTGAAGGGACCGACGGTCGCGATCCTCACCGAGTACGACGCGCTCCCGGACATCGGTCACGCCTGTGGCCACAACCTCATCGCGATGATGGGGACCGCGGCGGCCATCGGCGTCCGCGCGGTGCTCGACGACCTACCCGGCCGGCTCGCCGCGATCGGCACGCCGGCCGAAGAGGGCGGCGGCGGCAAGGTCGCGCTCGTGCGCGCGGGCGGCTTCGCCGACGTCGACGTGGCGATGATGTGCCACCCCTCGTCGCGCACGCTCGCGGGCCGCACCTCCCTCGCGTCGAACCGCGTGGACATCGAGTTCTACGGGAAGGCCGCGCACGCCGCCGCGCAGCCGGACAAGGGCATCAACGCGCTTGACGGGGTGATCCAGACGTTCAACAACGTGAACGCCATGCGCCAGCAGCTCCGCCCGGAGGCGCGCGTCCACGGCATCATCACGAGCGGCGGCAGTGCCGCGAACATCATCCCCGAGTACGCGATGGCGAAGTTCAGCGTCCGCGCGCTCGACCGCCGCTATCAGCAGGAGGTGCTGAAGCGCTTCATCGCCTGCGCGGAGGGCGCCGCCGCCGCGACCGGCACGAAGCTCAAGGTCACCGTCCACGAGAACTCGGGCTACCTGAACATGGTGCCGTCGCAGCCGCTCGCCGAGCGCTGGGCCGCGCACATGCGCGCGCTCGGCCAGTCGGTGCAGACGACGGTGGACGACGAGCGCATGGGCTCGACCGACATGGGGAATGTGAGCCAGGTCCTCCCGTCGATCCATCCGTACATCGGGATCGCATCCGAGGGGACGCCCGGGCACTCGACCGCGTTCCGCGACGCGGCCGCGACGCCGGAGGCGCACGAGAGCGCGCTGTTCGCGGCGAAGGCGCTCGCGCTGGTCGCGATCGACGCGCTGACCGATCCGTCGCTCATCGAGCGCGCCCGCGCGGAGTTCGAGGAGCGCAGGAAGCAGGGCGTGGTGAAAGGGAAGGCCTAGCGGCCCGGCGTTAGCGGACCTCGATGCGCTCGCGCGCCGCCGCTGCGCCATCCGGTCCGTCGCTCTCGATCCAGTGGTCCAGGAACGACCGCACCGCCATGAGCTGCTCCCGCCACGCGGCGCGCATGTGGCCCCTCGTCTCATCCGGGACGACGGTCCGGATGACGCTCTCGATCTGGTCACCGATCCGGTCGGCCGGACGCTCCAATCGCGCGAGCCGCGCCTCGAGCTCTTTGATCCGCGCTTCGAGCACCTTCTGGTCCGTCACGTCGTTCCTCCAAGTGTGGCTCGCGGCATCCCGAACTGGATCTTCAGCGTTCGATCCTCGAACGTCGCCCCCTGCGTCGGTGCGGTGACCAGTATCCGCGGCAAGATCAGATTGCGCCGAAACGCGCCCACATGCACGGTGAGCTCGTCCGCGTTTCGGGTGAGCGAGACCTCGGACTTCTCGACGAACGGCAGCTCGATCGCGAGGGTGTAGCCGCTGCCGCTGCGGTCGACTCGGTACGGATGGCCGCGATAGAACGCCTGGGCTGGATCCTCGTCGCCGAACAGCGCCGACGCGAGGCGATCGAGCATCTCGAGCCCGACGACCTCTTGATCGAAGAACGGGACGGTGCGCACCGGGACGGGCGCGAACGACTCCTCGACCATCGGGAGGTACCGCTGCTGCGCCTCCTGCCATGCCGCGAAGTACGCGCCCGGATCGATCGGCAGCAGTCGGTTGACCACGGCGAGGTCGGTGGCGTAGCCGTACAGGTGGAAGTACGTGAACGAGCGCTGCGCCTCCTTGATGACCATCTTTTCGAGGTTGAGGACGATCCGCACCGACGTCTGCTCCGGGTCGACGAGCAGCTCGTGGAGGTGTTCGAGCTGCCGGAAGAGCCGGTCGCCCGCGGCGAAGACCGCGTCGCTCGGCATCGGCATCCCGATCATGCGCCGCACGATCGGGCCGGCGACCTTGGTGAGCTTCTGCTGGAGCGGGACGATGCGCTCGAGCCACCACTTCGAGGCTTCCGGCAGCGACAGGAGGCGCAGCGTCTCGCCGGTCGGCGCGGCGTCCACGACGACGAGGTCGTATTTCCCGCTGTCGTGGTGCTCGATGATCCGCAGCAGCGCGGCGAGCTCGTCCATGCCGGGCAGAACGCTCATCTCCTCGGAGAGGACCGCGTCGATCCCGCGCCACTGGAAGATCGTCTTGATGTATTCCTGGATCGCGCCCCACGACTTCGCGACTTCGTGCATCACGTCCGATTCGTGCGCCCAGAGGTTCGGCGCGACCGCCATCGGCTCCGCACCGAGTTCGCGGTCGAACGCATCGCCGAGCGAGTGGGCGAGATCCGTGGAGATGACCATCGTGCGAGCGCCGCGCTGCGCGCACCGCAACGCGGTCGCCGCCGCGACGCTCGTCTTCCCCACCCCGCCCTTGCCGGTGTAGAAAAGGACCCGGCATTTGCTCGGTGACGCCACGCGGTCACACTACGCGCGCATCGATAGGCTGGCCGCGGTGGGAACGACCTCTCGTCTGCCGCGTGACGTCCGTCTCCTCGTCGTCGTGCAGGTCCTCTGGGGCCTCGGCTTCGGGCTCATCGGTCCGCTGCAGCCGCTCTACCTCCAGACCCTCGGCGCCGATCCCGGACAGATCGGCCTCGTATTCGGCGTGGGCAACATCGTCGGCGGCCTCCTGGTCATCCCGGCCGGCGCGCTCGCGGACCGGCGCGGCCGCCGGCTCGTCATCGTCGCGAGCGGGGTCTGCGGGACGATCGGGGCCGCGTCGCTCGTGCTCCTCGATCACTGGGAGTGGTCGTTCGCGAGCTCGATCCTCTACTGGGCCGGCACCGCCGCGCTCCCGGTGATGAGCGCGCACGTGTCGGCGACCGCGCCGCGCGCCGTGCTCGGCCGCGCGATGGGCACGGTGTACGGCTCATTCTTCGTGGGCTTCATCATCGCGTCGCCGCTCTCGGGAGCGCTGGCGGCGCGCTTCGGGATGCGCGCGGCGATCCTCGCCGGCGCGGTGTTCTTCGCGCTCTCGACGGCGACGACGCTCGGGCTCGGTGCCGGACGTGGCGCGCACCTCCTCGGTGACGCGCGATTCCCGCGCGCGTTCTGGGTCCTGCTCGCCCTCGCGCCGATCGGCGCGTTCGTCGCGGTCCTGCCGACTCCGCTCCTCCCGGTGTACGTGCGCGATGTCGTGGATTCGCCGCTCGAGCTCGTCGGTCTGTACGTCGCGTGCCTCAGCCTCGGATCGGCGCTCTTCTCGACCGTCGCGGGTCGCCTCGCCGATCGCTACGGCCCGGCGCCCGCGGTGATCCTGAACGCGCTCGTGCTCACGGTCGGCTGCGCGATGGCGGCGCTCCTCGCCGCGAACGGCATCTTCGTCGCCGTTGGCCTCGTGCTCGCCGGCGCGAACGTCGCGTCGAATCCCGTTTTCGCCGCGCTCCTCGAGCGGATCGTGCCGCCGGCGCGCGCCGCGCTCGGCTACGCATCGTTCCAGCTCGTCTACGCGGTCGGCTTCGGCATCGGCGGGATCGCGGCCGGCTCGCTCTATAC
>DATCQC010000167.1:0-5756 GCA_036569685.1 Candidatus Limnocylindria bacterium
CTCGCGCGACTGCGCAAGGAGGTCGAGCCGGTCGAGCAGACGGCGCTCGCGCGCTTCGCGCTCGCGTGGCACGGCGTCGACGCGCCGCGTCCCGGCGAGGCCGCCCTGCTCGACGCGATCGCCCAGCTCGAGGGCGCGTTCGTGCCCGCGTCGGACCTCGAATCTCGGATCCTTCCGGCACGCGTCGCGGGCTATGACGAGAGCGACCTCGACGCGCTGCTCGCCTCTGGCGCGGTCATCTGGGCCGGCGGCGGCGCGATCGGGCCGCGTGACGGCCGGGTCGCGCTGTACCTGTCCGAGCACGCGCCGCTCGTGCCGGGCGTGACGAAGAACGACGGGTCGACCCACCAGCGGATCCGCGACACGCTGGCCGCGCGCGGCGCGCTGTTCTTTCCGCAGCTGCTCGCGGCACTCGGCGGCGGCTTCGCGCCGGACGTGAAGGACGCGCTCTGGGATCTCGTGTGGTCGGGCGAGGCCACGAACGACAGCTTTCATCCGCTGCGCGCGTTCCTCCGGCCACCGGCCCTGCGCCACGCCCGCCGACGCGGGCCGTCGCAGCGCGGCCTCGCACCGGATCTGGCCGGTCGCTGGTCGCTCGTGTCGTCATACGCGGCCGATGCGATCGCGACCCCGACCGAGCGTCTCGCCGCGCGCGTCCAGCAGCTCCTCGAGCGGCACGGCGTCATCATCCGCGAGCTCGTGCAGCACGAGGGCGCCGAGGGCGGGTTCGCGGCCGTGTATGCCGTGCTCAGGCGGATGGAGGAGGCCGGCCGCGTCCGTCGCGGCTATTTCGTCGCGGGCCGTGGAGCGGCGCAGTTCGCGCTCCCGGGCGCCGTGGACCGGCTTCGCACGATGCGCGAGACCGGTGAGGAGCCCGCCGTGATCACGCTCGCGGCCACCGACCCGGCGAACCCGTATGGCGCCGCGCTGAGCTGGCCCGAACGAGCGGAGGGCCGCAAGGCCGCGCGCGTAGCGGGGTCGCTGGTGATCCTGGTGGATGGGGCGCTGGCCGCGTGCGTCGCGCGGGACGAGCACAGCGTCCTGACCTTCATCGACGGCGAGGAGCGCGACATGGCGCGCACGCGGGCCGCGGTCGCGCGTGCGCTCGCGGCCGAGGCCGTGCCCGAGCGGCGCGATCCGCTGTTCATCGAGGAGATCGACGGCGCGCCGGTCGACGAGTCGGCGCTCGCTGAGCCGCTGCGCGCGGCCGGCTTCGTGCGGACGCCGCGTGGGTACCTGCTCCGCAGTGCCTGAGGGCGACACGATCTTCCGCACCGCGGTGGTCCTGCGGCGCGCGCTCGAGGGTCAGGCGGTCACGGGGTTCGACGTCACGGCCCCGAAGGTGAGCGCCGCCGCGCGGGTCGAGGCAATCGTGGGCAGTCACGTCGATGCGGTGGAGTCGAACGGCAAGCATCTGTTCATCACCTTCGACACGCCGCGCCGCGCGGTACTGCACACCCACATGAAGATGAGCGGGTCGTGGCATCTGTACCGGCCGGACGAGCGCTGGTGGGAGCCGGAATCGGAGGCGCGCGTGATCATCCGCACCGAGCGCGTCGTCGCGCCCTGCTTCCACCCGCCGATCGTCGAGCTGCTCACGGAGAAGGAGCTGGGCCTCCATCGCGTGGTGAGTCAGCTCGGCCCCGACATCATTCGCGACGATTTCGACCTCGAGGAAGCGATCCGCCGGCTCCGCTCGAACGAGGATCGCGACATCGCGACCGCCCTGCTCGACCAGCGGGCGATCTCCGGGATCGGGAACGTATTCAAGGTCGAGGCACTGTTCCTCGGCCGTACGTCGCCGTGGGCGCAGGTGCGCGACCTCGACGACGAGAGGCTCAGCGAGATCGTTCAACATGCGCGCCGGCTGATCCGGCTCAATCGGGACGGCGGCGAGCGACGCACGCACTTCGGCCTCAACCGAGGCGAGCGCATGTGGGTCGACGAGCGCGCGGGCCTGCCGTGCCACGTCTGCGGGACGATGGTCGAATCGGGCTGGCATCCGGAGGAGGTGCGCAAGTCGTGGTTCTGCCGCACCTGCCAGAACGTCACCGACGTGCCGCGGCTCGCACCCATCCCGGGGATGCACGTTCGCCATCGCGATCGCCCGCTCTAGCCGTGCGAACATCGACGGCATGACCCGCGCGCGGCTGACCTTCCCGCAGGGCGACCCCGTCGAGTTCGCACTCGACGAGGTCGCCGCGTTCGGTCCCGACATCACGGGCTTCCGCGCGTGGCTCGGCGCGGTGTACGCATCGACCGATGGGCGCTGGGTGATCCGGCTCGTCGACGATGAGGTGCTCGGCTTCCGGCGCGAGGAGCTGAGGCGAGTGCGCGCGACGCCGGTGGGCGCCGAGCTCACCCTCGGCGGCGACAACGAGCCCGTCCCGGTGCGCGAGGCCGACGTCACCGCGTACGGTCCCGAGCCAACGGGCGTGCGCGCCTGGCTGGGACGGCTCGCCCACGGTCATGGAGACGCCTGGATCACGTTCGCCGACGGCCACGAGCTGCGCTTCGCGCTCGGGAACGGCCCGCACGTTCGCCTGCTCGAACCCACCGATACGTTGCCGGAAGCCGGCATCCGCCTGCCGCTCGCATAGAAGGAGGACCGTCATGTGCCGAAGCATCAAGCGCCTGCGCACGATCGAGGGTGTCGCCGGCGAGGATGAGATCCGCGCCGCCGCCCGGCAATTCGTCCGCAAGGTGAGCGGCGTGAGCGAGCCAACGACGAAGAACGCGGACGCGTTCGAGGCCGCGGTCGACAAGGTCAGCCGCGCGTCGCTCGAGCTGCTCGTCGCCCTGCCGCCGTCCAAGGCCGCCGTCCCCGTCCCGCGCCCGCGCGCTCGCTGAGCATCAATGGACGCGCCCGCGACCTCTAGGCCCGTGCGACGCAAGGGGCGATTCGTCGCCGAGTAGCCGTGAATCTAATTCTGGATGCAGTAATGTAGCTTTCAGTGTAAGTCTGTAACTGAGGTGCAAAAGTGGCGGCAATCGACGAGATCAAGGGTTGGGTTGCCGGGCGGGTGCCGGCGGACTGGTTCGAGGGCTCACCGGAAGTGACCGCGGATCGCGAGGAGATTCTTGTGGTCGGCAATCTCAAAGTGGCGAAGGTCGACGGCGGAGACGACGCCCAGAAGGCCGCGGCCGCGGGCCGGGTCAAGCAGCACCGCGAGGACACGCGCGAGAAGCGCATGCAGATCTCGAACGAGGCCGAGCGGCGCTTCGACCGCCCGATCTCGTGGGGCGTGAAGGTCGCCGACAAGACGTTCCTGTTCACGCATCTCTCGATCCCCGTAATGACCCGCCTCCGCCAGAAGGAGCGCATGGTCCTCGACTCGCTAGTCGACGCCGGCGTGGCCCGCAGCCGCAGCGAAGCGGTCGCGTGGTGCATCCGGCTCGTCGAGCAGCACGAGAGCGACTGGCTGAAAGAGCTCCGCGAGGCGATGTCCAAGGTCGCCGCGGTCCGCTCGGGCGGCCCGCTCAACTAGCGCCATGATCGAGACCACCCCAGACGTCCTCGATGCGTTCTCGGCGGCCGTGATCTCGGTCGTCGAGCGCGTCGGGACGTCCGTCGTGCATGTGACATCGGGCCGCGGCGGCGCGAGCGGCTTCGTCATCGCGCCTGACGGCTTCATCCTCACGAACGCGCACGTCGTCGAGGGCGGCAGGACGCCTCGGATCACGCTCCACGACGGCACCGAGCTCGCCGGCGAGATCGCCGGCGCCGATCCGAGCACCGACCTCGCGATCGTGCGCGCGATGAACGCATCGACGCTGCCCGCGGCGACCCTCGGCGATTCCGACGCGCTCCGTGTCGGCCAGCTGGTCATCGCCATCGGCGATCCGCTCGGGTTCCAGTCCACCGTCACGACCGGCGTCGTGAGCGCGCTCGGCCGATCGCTCCACGCGCAGGACGGCCGGCTCATCGAGAACATCATCCAAACGGACGCGGCGCTCAACCCGGGTAACTCCGGCGGCCCGCTCGTCGACACGCGAGCTCACGTCGTCGGCGTGAACACGGCGATCATCCCGAACGCGCAGGGCATCTGTTTTGCGATCCCGTCCGCTACCGCCCGCCGCGTCGCGGGTGCGCTGATCCGCGACGGCCGCATCCGGCGCGCGATGCTCGGCATCGCCGGCGCGGCGACGCCCCTCGGCCGCGGCCTGGCCAGCGCGCTGGGCGTGCCGCTCGCGGGCATCCGGGTGGTCGAGGTGACACCGGCCTCGCCGGCAGATCTCGGCGGGCTCAAGGCCGGCGACGTCATCGTCGCCGTCGACGGCGAGCCGGTGCCGACGCTCTCGCGGCTCCAGGGTGTCCTCACCGATCAGCGCATCGGCCGGGCCGTCCCGGTCATCGTGGTGCGCCGTGGCGAGCGCCTGGAGCGGTTCGTCGTGCTGCGCGAGGCGGAGACCGCGCCGAAGCGCTAGCTCGCGTCGGCCTGCTTCAGCAGCTGGATGTGCCCCGGGATCCTCGTGTAGCCCATCTCCTCGTTCAGATGGAGGATTGGCTTGTTCTCGCCGTCGTTGTTCGTCCGGACGCGCTTCACGCCGAGTACCTGCGCTTGCGACACGGTCTCGCACTTCAGCGCGCGGGCGATGCCGCGGCCGCGCACGGACCGTGACGTCCCCGTGTAGTCGGTCCAGACGTTGCCGACGCCCGGCGGGTAGTCCAGGACCGACATCCCGACGATCGCCGCGCCGTCGCGCGCGACCCAGAGCCGATCGGCGTGCATCCCGGGCGCGCCCATCCACCGCATGAAGCTCTCGAAGGTCTCGGGAGCGTGCGGCACGGTCGTCGGGATGTCCTGGATCGACGCCTCGCACATCGCATGGAGCTTCCGCCACTTCTCCGGGTCGGCGATGCGGTCGATCGTGGTGATGTCGATCTGCTCCTCCCGCATCCGGCGGCGCGACTCCTCGGTCATCGCAGCGACGGTCGCGCTGCGCGCCTCGAGGTCGAGCTCCCAGCTCTTGCTCCGGCGCTCTTCCTTGTAGCCGTGCACGACGAGCGCGTCGTACTCGTCGTCGAAGCCCTCGAGGGTTCCGGCCATGAACACCGCGGTCCCGTCCGCGCGCGCATATGGCTCGAGGATGTCCAGCGCGGCGCGCATCCGGCCCGGCCGGCGGGCGTCGTGTGCGAAGTGCGCAAGGAGCCGCGCGGCGCGCATCGGCGCCTTGGACCAGATCGGATGCTCGAATGATGTGTAGCCGACGGGCTCGCCACCCTCCTCGACGATCCAGCGATCTACAACCCGCTCCGGGTCGGCGGACCCCCACCAGTGGCGGAGCGACTCCTCGTTCGCCGGCTCCGATGGCTCGCGGGCCGTCTGGAATCGGGCCGTCCACGGGACATCGTCGAGCGTCGCCGGACGGAACGCTAGGCCGGCGCCGCGCAGCGTCTCACGCGCGAGCGTCGTTTGGGTGGGCACGCTCGCGAGTGTTAGGGAGCGAGCACGATGTGTCTGTCGCGCTCGATACTTTCGCGTGATGGCTCGTCCGGTGTTCCTCGACGTCGACAACACGCTCCTTGACAACGACGCGGCCAAGGCCGCGCTCGGGTCGCGGATCGCCGATGCCGTCCCGCCTGAGACGGCACAGCGGTTCTGGGATCTGTACGAGCGGGTCCGCAACGCGAAGGACTACGTCGACTTCCCGGCGACGATCGCGCGGCTCGCGCTCGAGCACGCTGCCGCCGCCGCGCGGATCGGCGAGATCCTCGACGCCCTCCCGTATCGGGTGTTCGTCTACCCCGGCGC
>DATCQC010000168.1:0-17121 GCA_036569685.1 Candidatus Limnocylindria bacterium
CGAGTGAGGCCACGACCGCGCTCATCGCCGAAGCTGACAACCTCCGAGCGGACTTCATCCGGCTCGTCGACGACGACAGCGCCGCGTACGCCCGCGTCGCTGAGGCGATGAAGCTGCCGAAGGCGAGCGACGACGAGAAACGCGCGCGCACGGAACGGCTTCAGACCGCGCTGCTAGCGGCGTCCCGCGTGCCACTCGAGGTCGCGAAGACGAGCCGCCGGCTCCTCGACCTGTGCGAGCGCATGGTGCAGAGCGCGGCGAGCGCGACCGTGAGCGATGTCGGCGTCGGCGGGCTCCTGGCCGAGACCGCTCTTCGCGGGGCCGCGCTGAACGTGATGATCAACCTCGCGTCGGTGAAGGACGCGGCGCAGGTGAAAGCGCTGTCGGAGGATCTCGACCGCGCCGTCGATGGCGCGGAGGAGCAGCGGAAGCGCATCACCGACTTCGTGGAATCGCGGATCGCGCGCTAATGGCCCGGCTGCTCCACGGGCGGCCGCTCGCGGAGAAGATCAAAGCCGAAACCCGCGCACGTGCCGAGAAGCTCCGCGCGCGCAATGTCGAACCGACGCTCGCCATCGTCGGACTCGGCGGTGACCCCGCTGCGCACTCGTACGTGCAGCGGCTCGAGCGGAGCGCCGCGGACTGCGGCATCCGGACGATGGGCGGGTTCATGGCTCGCGACACGACGGAGCAGCAGCTCATCACCCATCTTGAGCAGCTCTCGATGGACCGAACGGTCAACGGGATCCTCCTGCTCACACCCCTGCCCGGCGCGCTCGATGAAGCGCACGTGATCGATCACATCGCGATCGCGAAGGACGTGGAAGGGATGCACCCATTCAACATGGGGTTCCTCGCGGATGGGCGGCCGCGATTCGTTCCATCAACGGCCGACGCCGTCGTGGAGCTCCTGAAGTTCTACGAGGTGCCGCTCCAGGGTGCGCACGCGGTGATCATCGGCCGCAGCACGGTCATCGGACGGCCCGCCGCGTATCTCCTGCTCGCGGAGGACGCGACCGTGACGATCGCGCATAAGAGGACGCGCGCGCTCGAAACGCTGACACAGATGGCGGACATCCTGGTCGTGGGCGTCGGACGTCCAGCGTTCATCACCGGCGCGATGGTCAAGCCGGGCGCGACCGTGATCGACGCCGGCATCAACATGACGCCGAATGGCCTCGCCGGCGACGTCGAGCTCGATAGCGTCGCGAGCGTGGCTGGCGCCCTCAGCCCCGTACCCGGCGGGCTCGGCGCGGTGACCGCGGCGCTCCTGCTACGGAATGTGCTGACCGCGACCGAGCGTCAGACGAGCTAACAGCAAGTTGGCGGAGCAGCAGGGGCCAGCAGTAGTCCTAGAACGTTGACCGCGAAGATGAATAGAACGATCTTGATTTGATGCATCTACCTCTCCACTAATGCGCTTATTTTCTTCGTCGTCTTGTACGCGAGATCCGCATACTTCTGAGCAGCTCGAGGATCGAGTGTTGCCGTCAGCCTGCTGAGACGCATGTATGTCTCACCGAGCTCCGCCTTCGCTCCGAGCGCCTTGTATAGGACGGCAGCCTCCTGGAGCTGTGCCTGGCTTTCCTTCGGGTGACTCAGCGAGGCGTTGATGTCTGCCAGCACGATGCGTGCAGCGGCGGCGGCGCGCTTGTTTCCGACCTCGTTCGCGAATGCGAGAGCCTCTTCGGCATCAGATCGTGCCACCTCGAACTTGCCTTCTTTGAATTCAAGCTCTGCCTTCGTGCACAGGTAGTGAGGCAGCATTAACGCCGGACCACTAGCCCGGGCAATCCAAATGGCTCGTTCGACATGTTGTGCCGAAGCCTGAAAGTGTCGGCGCTCCGCAGCGATGACAGCGAGAGTGTTGTGGAACATCGCGGCGGCGGTCAGGTCCTGCAAAGCCTCGTTCGTTGCGAGTGCTCGTTGGATGTAGCCGGTCGCGGCGTCCAGATCGCCGAGGGCGCGATATGCAGACCCAAGCCCGTTGTAAATGGAGACCAATCCAGATACGTCACCGATGTCCTGAGCCCACTCAAGCGCCGTTAGCAGGTAACTATTCGCTTCCTCATAGTCTCCGCTGTCAATGAGGATTATCCCGAGGTCCTTGACCACGCGGAGTCGGAGCGGCTGGTCCCGGACTGATGCTCGATTCAATTCGTCGAGCAATTGGCGAAGTATCGCGACGGCTTGAGTCGAGTTCCCGCTATGCCGGTATGCCAAGGCGGTCTGATATCGAATTCGAAGCGTCATTCCGACCGACGCGGCCTGCTGCAGGCGCTCCGCGGCCGCTAGTTCACGAAGCGCGTCACCTCCCTGAAGTAGGAAGTTGTGAGCCGTGCCGAGTATTAGGTGGATTCGGCAACGCTCAGCGGAGGAACCCGCCGATTCAAGGAGTGGTGCTGCGCGTTCGATCGCCTGGGCCGCGGTCTGCCGACTCAATAGCGCCTCAGCGCTACGAACCTCGAGTTCGCGTTCCTGCCGCCGCCGCTCCGCTTCCGCATCTTCCATGAAGTACGAGGTCGGCTTGCCGAGCTTCTCAGCCATGAAGTCGAGCGATTTCATGGCGGGCCGGACCTTGCCGAGCTCGATCGCGCTCACATATGCGCGCGTAAAGTGGGGCGCGCCGAGCTGCGCCTGGCTCAGCCCTGCGTCAGTGCGCGCCTTCCGGATCCGGTCGCCGATCTGCTGCAGCGACTCCGACACGGGCGCCGGACGGCGGATGCGCGTGCGCACCTTGGGCATGGCGCCGGACGATAAGAGCCCTCTCGACTCGCGTCAATAGAGAATCGACAGCGTGTTCTAGAGCCGGATGACCGGCGGATGGGCGGGATCGTCGAAGTGCTGGGTATCGATGAAGCGGACGCGGCCGCGAGTCTCATCCAGCAGGACGGAGTGCGTCCGCACGCCGCGCGGGAAGAACCGCACGCCGCGCAGGAGTTCGCCGTCCGTCACGCCGGTGGCGACGAAGCGGATGTCGCTGCCGCTTGCAAGGTCCTCGGTCCGGTAGATGCGCGACTCGTCCTTGATCCCCATCTTCTTCGCGCGGGCGCGTTCCTCGTCGCTGCGGAACTTCAAGCGGCCGATGATCTCGCCGCCAAGGCACCGCAGCGCGGCCGCGGCGAGGACGCCCTCGGGCGCACCGCCGGTGCCCATGACTGCGTGGACCGCCGTGCCGGACACCGCGACCGACATCGCGGCCAATGAGGTCGCCGTCCTCGATGAGCTTGATCCGGGCTCCAGCAGCGCGGACATCTTCGATGAGCTTCGCGTGCCTGGGCCGGTCGAGGATGACCACGGTGAGGTCGTCGATCTCGCGGTTCAGCGAGTCGGCGACGATCTTCAGGTTCTCTTTGACCGGACGGTCGAGATCGACTTTGCCTTTCGCGGGCGCGCCGACGACGAGCTTCTCCATGTACGTGTCGGGCGCATGGAGGAGGCCGCCGCGCTCGGAGACCGCGAGGACGGCGATCGCGTTCGCGCGCCCTTTGGCGACTGGATTCGTGCCCTCGAGCGGGTCGACCGCGATGTCGACCTCGGGCCCGATGCCCTTCCCCACCTCTTCGCCGATGTACAGCATCGGCGCTTCGTCGCGCTCGCCCTCGCCGATCACGATCCGCCCATGGAACGAGATCTCATCCATGGTGCGGCGCATCGCTTCCACCGCCGCGCGATCGGCTTCGTCATTCACGCCATGACCCATCCAATGGGATGCGGCGATCGCGGCGGCTTCCGTAATGCGGACAAGTTCCAGACCTGGTGTGCGTTCGATCACGGTTCGCAACGCTAGCGGAAAGGCGTTGCACCTAGCATTTGGGAGGTGAATCGCCGCCTCTCGAACGTGCTGCTCATCGCGGCGGTGCTCGTCGCGAGTGGCGCAGTGGTAAGCGCGGTCTGGCGATTCGCAAGCCCCGACGCTTGGGCGAATCCGACCGCGGATCCGCTCGTATATATCGACACGCTGCTCGGTCCGGTCGGCGCAGTGACCATCCTTCCCGCGAAGTCCGGCGACCCGCCCGGCTACGTGCGCATCGTGCCGCCAAAAGTGCCCGATGGCCCGCGGCGCGTCGGGATCCAAGTCGGGCACTGGATGACGGACAACGTGCCGCCGGAGCTGCAGCGCCTGGACTCCGCGACGGGCGCAAGCTGGGACGGTATCAACGAGGTCGACATCAACCTCGACATCGCGCAGCGGGTCGCCGCGCTACTCAAGAGCCAAGGCTTGGCCGTCGACATCCTGCCCACGACGATCCCAGCCGGATACGTCGCCGACGCGTTCGTCGCCCTACATGCGGATAGTGACGGCGTCGGATACAAGAGCGGCTTCAAGATCGCGCATGCCGTCCGTCGCGGGCCGTATGAAGACCAGTTCCAACGCGACCTCACCGATGAGTACGCGGCGGCGACGGGCCTTAGTTACGATGCGGCCGGCGTGACTCGCAATATGACCAACTACTACGGACTGAGCTGGTCGCGATATCGGTCCGCGACCTCGCCATTCACTCCGTCGCTGGTCCTCGAAATGGGATTCCTGAGCAACGACGATGATCGCGCGCTGATGATCGAAGATGCCGACACGGTCGCTGAGGGCATCGCAAACGGGATCCTTCGGTTCCTCAGTGACGTGCCCTCGACGGCCATTTTCGGGAAGGACCTTGTGCTCCCGCCGACCCGCGCGTTCCCGATCCCGACGGAGACCGCGACTCCGAGGCCCTAACGAGCCGCCGTGAGGCGTTCCGCCAGTCGCGCGGCCGCCGCTTCGATGAGCCGCTCGGCGTTCCGCATCGCTTCCGCGATCGGCATCCCCTCAGGGGTGCTCACCTCGATCGACTCAACGCCCTGCGACAACAGCGGCTCGTATCCCGGCGCGGTCCCACCGACGACCATCGCCGCGCGCACGCCGGCGTCACGGGCCGCGTGCGTCACGGCCTGGGTGAGCTTCCCGTACGCGCTCTGCGCGTCGGCGCGTCCCTCGCCGGTGACGACGAGATCCGCGCCCGTGATGCGTGATGTGAACTTCGTCGCATCCAGCACGAGCTCCGCGCCCGAGCGCAGTCGCGCGTCGAGGAACGCGAGCAGACCGGCGCCGAGGCCGCCCGCCGCGCCCGCGCCCGGCACGTCGCGCACGTTGTGTCCGACGAAGTCCTCGATCACGTCGGCGTATCGGGCGAGCGCCGCATCGAGCTCCGCGATCATCTCGGGAGTCGCGCCCTTCTGGGGTCCGTAGATCGCGGACGCTCCCTCAGGTCCGAGGAGCGGATTGCGCACGTCGCAGGCGACCTCGATCGCCGGACGGATGAGCCGCGGATCGGTCTGTCCTTCCAGGTGATGGAGGCGCGCGAGCGCGGCACCGCCTTCCGGGAGCTCGTGGCCCTCGCCATCGAAGAACCGGAAGCCGAGCGCGCGCGCCATCCCGGCACCGCCGTCGTTCGTCGCGCTCCCGCCGATCCCGATGACGATCCGATCGGCGCCGCTCGCGGCGGCGGCGAGGATGAGCTCGCCGGTCCCGCGGGTCGAGGTGATCCGCGGGTCGCGCTCGGTCTCCCGCAGCAGCGGAAGACCGCTCGCCGCGGCCATCTCGACCACCGCGGTCTTGCCGCCGCCGAGGATTCCCCACACCGCGTCGATCTCACGGAGCAGCGGATCATGGACGCGCGCCGTTCGGAGCTGCCCCTTCGTTGCGCGAACGAGCGCGTGGACGGTGCCCTCACCGCCGTCGGCCAGTGGCAGCTCATCGAGCTGGGCGTCCGGGAGCACGCGCCGGAAGCCGCGCGCGATCGCGGCCGCTACGGCGACCGCATCGGCACTCCCTTTGAAGGATTGCGGCGCGATGACGACCCGGTACGGAATGTCGGCGAGCGTAAACGGGTTGACGCAGCGTGGCCGCGAACACAAATAGACTCGGCTGGTGACCCTCGTCTCCCCCACAAACGACGCCGCCTGTATTCAGCGCGAACCGGCCGAGCTCGGCCCGGCCTGGTCCGCGCTCGCCGTATCGCGCCAGCCGCCGAGCATCTTTCTCACCCCCGAATGGATCGCGGTCGCGCGCGCCCACGAACGGACGCAGCCGATCACGCTCGCCGTCGGTGACGACGGCGTCGCCGCGCTCGCGCGCGAAACGGACGGGACCCTCACGTTCGCCGGCGGGCAGCTCACCGACGAGCAGGACGTCGTCGCGCGACCCGGCAACGAGACCGACGTCGCGACGGCGGTCGCGCGCTGGATCGCCGAGCAGCAGCCGCCGCGGGTGCGCCTCGAGTACGTCCCCGAGGACCGGCCGACGCTCGACGCCGTCGATGCCGTACTGACCGACGCCGGCTATCGGGTCACCCGTGCGCGGCAGACCGTCTCACCGGTCCTCGATCTGCCGGAGTCATACGACACCTACGTGCAGTCACTCGGCAAGAAGGAGCGGCACGAGCTGCGGCGCAAGGTCCGCCGTCTCGAGACCACTGGCAGGGCGACGTTCCGGTTCGCTTCGGACGCCGAGTGCGCGACCGTGCTCGACCGGTTCTTCGCGCTCCATCGCCTGAGCCGCGGCGAGAAGGCGGGCTTCATGACCGCCGACGTCGAGCGCTTCTTCCGCGACGTCGCGGACGCGCTGGCACCGCTCGACCGCTTGCGCCTCGGCGTGCTCTCGTTCGACGGAGCCGACGCGGCGGTGCTGTTCGGCTTCGCGATCGGCCAGGTCATCGCGCTCTACAACGCCGCATACGACCCGGGGCTCGCGTCACTCTCGGTCGGGATCATCAGCCACGCCTGGGCGATCCGCGAGGCGATCGTCCGCGGATACACGACGTACGACCTCCTGCGCGGCGATGAGCCGTACAAGTACGACCTCGGCGCGCGCGACCGCTGGCTCGCGCGCCTCGACGCGGAGCGGCGCTGATGCGCGTCGCGATGCTGTCGGTCCACGCGTGCCCGATGGCGAAGCTCGGCGGCCGCGACTCCGGTGGAATGAACGTGTACATCCGGGAGCTCGCTCGCGATCTCGCGAGCCGCGGGATCGAGGTCGACGTGTACACGCGGCAGCGCGAGCACGACCATCCCGAGATCCAGGCGATCGCGCCCGGCGCGCGGGTGATCCACATCGAGTCAGGTCCGGTGAGCTACCTCCCGAAGATGGAGGTGTATGACCGACTCTCCGAGTTCACCGCGGGCGTCGAGGCGTATGTCGCGAAGCACGACCTGCGCTATGACGTCATCCACGCGCATTACTGGCTGTCGGCGGAGGTCGCGCGGGTGCTCGGCCCAAAGTGGGGAGTGCCGCGGATCCAAATGTTCCACACGCTCGGGCTCGTGAAGCGCGAGGTCATGGACGAGGACGTGGACGCGGAGAGTGACGTGCGTGTCGCGATCGAGCGTCGCGCGGTCCAGGAATCCGCGGCGATCGTCGCGGCGAGCGAGATCGAGGCCGCCGAGCTCGAGGAGCTCTACGCCGCGCCGGCGGCGAAGCTCCGGATCATCCCGTGCGGCGTCGATCCCGAGGTCTTCCATCCGATCCGCCAAGCCGACGCGCGACGCGCGCTCGGCCGCGACGAGTGCGAGCGACTCGTCCTGTTCGTCGGGCGCATCGAACAGATCAAGGGCATCGACGTGCTCCTCAAGGCGATCGGCATCCTGTTCCGGACGTACCCCGAGATGCGCGGAGAGCTCTGCCTGCTCGTCGTGGGCGGCGCGCTCGACGCGGAGGACGCCGAGGCCGAGACGGACAAGATCGTCGAGCTCCGGCGGCTCGTCCACGAGCACCGGCTCGAGGACACCGTCGACTTCGTCGGTTCGCAGGATCAGCCGCGCCTGGCGCTCTACTACAACGCCGCGGATCTCTGCGCCGTGCCGTCGCTCACCGAATCATTCGGGCTCGTGGCGCTCGAGTCGATGGCCTGCGCCACGCCGGTCGTCGGCACGCGCGTCGGCGGCCTGCAGACGGTCATCGAGAACGACGTCTCGGGCCTCCTCGTACCGGCCGGCGATGACGCCGCGCTCGCCGAGGGGATCGCCCGACTGCTCCTCGACCACGGCCTGCGACTACGACTGGCCGCCGGCGCCCGCGAGCGGGCCAAGGCCTATTCATGGCGCCGGGTCGGCGAGGAGATCGCGGCGCTCTACGCGGATCTCATGCAGCCCGTGGAGGTCTGATGGCGGACGCATTCGAGCTCCCGCGCCGCGCGATGGCGATCTTCGCGCATCCGGACGATGTCGACTTCGGCTGCTCGGGCACGATCGGGCTCTGGACGCAACAGGGTGGTGTCCACGTCACGTACTGCCTCATCACGAGCGGCAACAAGGGCACCCACGACGCGAAGATGACCCCCGAGCGCATCGCCGCGATCCGCGAGAAGGAGCAGCAGGAGGCCGGGCGGCGGGCGGGAGCATCCGAGTTCGTGTTCCTGCGTCACGATGACGGCGAGACCGAGGTCTCAATGGCGCTCCGCGGCGAGGTCTGCAAGCAGATCCGCATCCATAAGCCCGACCTCGTGTTCTGTCCGGACCCGTGGCGCACATACCAGATGCATCCGGATCACCGCGTGGCCGGCTGGGCCGCGCTCGATGGCGTCATCGCAGCGCGGGACCACCTGTTCTTCCCGGAGCAGCTCGTTGACGGCCTCACGCATCACCGCGTGTCGCGCGTCCTCATGTTCGGCACCGCAGACCCGAACGTGTGGTTCGATATCTCATCGTCCATGAAGACGAAGATCCACGCGCTGCAGGCGCACGAGAGCCAGATCGGCGACTTCAAGCGGCTCGCGGAGCGGATGCATGCGTTCGCCGCCGCGACGGGCAAGGCGTGGGGCCTCGAGAAGGCGGAGGCCTTCCGCTATCTAGAGCTCGCTTAGTCGCTCGCCGCGATACTCCGCAGCATGCGCGCGTGTCCATACTGCGCGTCCCGAATACCCGATGTCGCGATCACCTGCCGGTACTGCGGCCGGACTGTGACCCCGCTGAACGACCACCGTCCGGAGCCCCAGGGGTCAGCCGCAACGACACTCATTCGGGCGGCTGCGCTCGCGCTGCTCCTGTTGTTGGCTGGCATCGCGCTGCTCTACGCGTACCGCGCCCAGAGCCCATCAGGCACGCCCGTCCCATACGCGCAGGCAGTGACCGAGATACAGGGCGGAAGGGTTCAGCTCGTGACCTTCAATAGCGACACGGCGACGATCGAGCTGTTTGGCGGAGGCCGCCAGACCGTCACGGTGAGCCCGACTGCCCGCACAGACCTCATGAGGGTCATCGCGGATCACAACGCGACAGTCCCGCAGGATCAACGCACCACCGTGGCGGCGTCGGGTCCCTGCTGCTGACCCGGCGGCGAGGTCGTCAGCGCTAATGCTTGAAGTGGCGCCGTCCTGTGAAGAGCATCGCCATCCGGTGGCGGTTCGCGGTGTCGATCATCATCTGGTCGCGCATCGATCCGCCGGGCTGGATGATCGCGGTCACGCCGGCACGCGCTGCGACCTCGATGCCGTCCGGGAACGGGAAGTAGGCATCCGACGACATGACCGCGAGCCGCGCGTTCTCGCCGGCCTTGCGGACCGCGACTTCGACCGCGACGACGCGTGAGAGCTGACCGGGCCCGATGCCCACGCTCATCAGATTCTTCGCGAGCACGATCCCGTTGGACGTGACGTGACGGACGCAGCGCCACGAGAAGATGAGGTCGGTGAGCTCCTCGAGCGTCGGCTGCCGTTCGGTGACGACCTTGAAGTTGGACTCGTCGGCCACCGACTCATCCGGCGTCTGCACGAGCATCCCGCCGGAGACGCGCTTGAAGTCGAGCATCCCGTCACCGTGGCGGCCGCGCGGGTGCGGCATCCAGCCGCGGACGGCGAAGATCTCGAGGTTCTTGCGCTCCTTCAGCATCGGGATCGCGTCTTCCGCGTACGCGGGCGCGATGATCGCTTCATAGAACGTGTCGCGGAGCGCATCCGCGAGCTCGCGCGTGACGGGGCGGTTCAGCGCGACGATCCCGCCGAACGCCGAGACGGAGTCGCAGAGGAACGCGCTCCGGTAGGCCTTCGCGATGTCCACATCGGACGCGATGCCGCAGGGGTTCTGGTGCTTCACGATCGCCGCGGTCGGCTGCGTGAAGTCCGACGCGATCCGCCAGGCGGCGTTGATGTCGAGCATGTTGTTGAAGCTCGTCGCCTTGCCATGGAGCTGCTCCATGGTCGTCATCGCGCCCGACTCGCCACGGACCGCGTAGAACGCCGCCTGCTGGTGCGGGTTCTCGCCGTACCGCAGATCCCGGATCTTCCGGAGTGACAGCGTCATCTCATCCGGAAACTGGACGCCGGCGTCGGTGGCGACCTGCGCGGCGATCGCCGCGTCGTACGCCGCGGTGTGTGAGAACGCCTCGGCCGCGAGCTGCCGTCGCGTCTCGACGGAGATGGAGCCGCGCTCGCGGAGCTCCTCCAGAACCGGGCCGTAGCGCTCCGGACGCGAGAGCACGATGACGTCGGAGTGATTCTTCGCCGCGGCACGCAGCAGCGTCACGCCACCGATGTCGATCTTCTCGAGCAGGGCGTCACCTGACGCGCCGGAGGCCGCGGCCTCGCGGAATGGGTACAGGTTCGCTGCCACCAGGTCGATCGGCTCGATGGCCTGCGCCTTGAGCTCGCCCATGTGCGTCTCGTTGCCACGGCGCGCGAGGATCGCCCCGTGGATCTTCGGATGGAGCGTCTTGACCCGGCCGTCGAGAAGCGCCGGCGATCCGGTGACATCCTCGACCGAGCGCGACGTGATGCCTTCCGCAGCGAGGGCGGCGCGCGTTCCGTCGGTCGCGACCAGCTCCCATCCGAGCTCCTGCAGGCCCCGCGCGAGCGCGATCAGTCCAGTCTTGTCATCAACGGAAAGCAGTGCGCGCATGCGTCTCCATCACCTGAAGCGTGATCGGGATTCGCCGGTAGTATACGAAGCCCGTGCCATTCGACCTTGGGCATTTCGCCCACCGTTTCATCGAGCCGTTCAACGGCGAATCCCGCTTCTACTGGCCAGCGGTGATCGCGCTTGGGATCGCGCTCGTCGCGAACATCGTGTGGTATTACCTGCCGGCGCGCGGCGTCGCGCCCGCCGAGCACACGGCGCGACCGTGGGCATTCTGGATCAACGTGATCACGCTGATCATCGCGACGGTGTTCCTGATGGCGAAGGCGCCCTTCGTCCTCATCGCGCTCGCGTTCGGCATCGACCTCGCCTTCCTCGTATACATCTACGTCGGGTGGCTCCCGCCCCTCGAGGCCGCGTGGATCCGTGAGCGGCGCCGCGCGAAGTACCTCCCGAAGCCGAAGCGCCGCCGCCGTTAATCGATCGCGAAGCCGCTGTGCCGCGGCTCGCCGGAGATCGCCTCCGCCTCCACCGACTCGACCTCGGCGTACGACGGCCCGCGATGCAGCCACGCCTCGAACCTGGTGAGCGCATCGTCCGGGCCGACGGCCTCGGCCTCGACGGCGCCGTCCTCGCGGTTCCAGATCCGCCCGCGGAGCCCAAGCCGGAGCGCCTGCTGGGCCGCGGTCGCGCGGAAGTTCACGCCCTGCACGCGGCCTCGCACGATGAATCGCCTCGCGCTCACAGCACCTTGCGCCGAAGCACGGCGTCGAGGCCGCGGGTGTTGCCGACGCGATCGGCTGTCGCCCACCCGCGTCGCGCCGTCGCCGCGCCATACACCGTCCAGTCGAGCTCCTCGATCGCATGCGCGTCCGAGTCGATGACGAGCGTCGCGCCCTTCTCGACCGCTTTGCGCGCCGCCCAATCTGGCAGGTCAAGGCGCTCCGGGCCGCCGTTCACCTCAAGCCGGGTCCCGGTCGTGACCGCAGCGGCGATGACGGCGTCGAGGTCGACGTCATACGGATCGCGCCGCTCCAAGAGCCGGCCGGTGGGGTGCGAGATCGCCGTGACGAGGGGGTGCTTCATCGCCCCGACGAGGCGCCCGGTGATCTGGTCGCGCGGCTGGTTGAACGCCGAGTGGATCGACGCGGTCACGATCTCGAATCCGGCGAGCACGTCGTCGGGATAATCGAGCCGGCCGTCGGCGCGGATCTCGACCTCGGTTCCGATGAGCACCCGGAACGGCGCGAGCTCCTGATTCAGCTTCGCGATGACCTTGTTGCGGGCGGCGATGCGTTCGAGGTTCAGGCCGTTGGTCATGCCCAGGCCGACAGAATGGTCGGTGACCGCGACGTACTGGTAGCCCTTCTCACGCGCGCGCCGGACCATGTCGGCAAGCGTGTCGCGACCATCGGTCCAGTCCGAATGCGTGTGCAGATCGCCCTTCAGGTCACCGACCGTGACGAGCGCCGGCAGCGCGTGCGCGAGCGCTGCGTCGATCTCGCCGTGGTCCTCGCGCAGCTCCGGCGGGATCCAGTCCATGCCGAGCGCGGCGTAGATGTCCTCCTCCGTCCGCGACGCGACGGGCGTGCCTGGGGGCTTGTCCTCGCCGACGCGATAGAGCCCGTACTCGTTGAGCAAGAGCTTCTTTCGGAGCGCGAAGCCGCGCAGCCGGACGTTGTGCTCCTTGGATCCGGTGAAATACAGGAGCGCCGCGCCCCACGCGGCAGCCGGCACGACGCGAAGGTCGATCTGCAGCCCGCGCTCGACGATGACGGATGACTTCGTGTCGCCGTGGGCGAGGATCCGCTCGACGTTCGGCGCGCCGGTGAACGCGGCCATGACCGGCCCGGCCTGGTCGCTCGCGACGAGCAGATCGATGTCGCCGATCGTCTCCTTCCACCGGCGCACACTGCCGCAGACCGAGATCTCGCCGACGTTGGCCGTCTCGCGCAGGTACGCCACCATCCGATCGGCCGACGCACGGGCGAAGTTGATGAGCGACCGGCCGGTGCGCTGCCGAAGCGACGCGATCGACTTCAGGATGTTCTCCTCGGTCTTCGCCTGGATTTTCGGCAGCGTGCGGAGCCGACCGTCCTTCGCCGCGAGCTCGAGCTCATCGATCGACGTGATCTTCAGGTGCTGGTGGATGAGCCGCGCCGTCGCGGGGCCGACGCCCTTCACGCGCAGGAGGGTCAGGAGGCCGTCGGGCACCGCGGCCTTCAGCTCCTCGTGCCGCTTCGCCTTTCCACCCTGCAGGTACTGGGCGATCGCCTCGCCGACCGACGCGCCGACCTTGGGGATGGAGGCGAGATGGCCCGCTTCGTAGATCGAGCGGATCGGCTCGCGTAGGTCGCGGATCTCGCGCGCCGCCGCGCGGTACGTCACTGCGCGGAAGACGTTCTCGCCCTTCAGCTCGAGGAGATCCCCGATCTCGTCGAGCAGGTCGGCGACGCGCGCGTTCTCTTCCGATGCGTACTCGCGGGGCACGCGCGGATGCTAGCTAGCGCCGGGTCTGCGCGAGCTCCAGCATCGCGAAGGCTTCGTCGATCGAGCCGCGTGCTCGGAGGACCTTCGAGTACTCCGACGCCGCGATCGACAGGTCGGCGCGGTCGTCGATCGCGGAGAGCAGATCGATGGCCTGCTTGAACGCGCGATCGGCATCGGCGGTCTCGCCACGCGCCTCGCTTGCGGCCGCAACGACGCGCAACGCGTGCGCTCGCTGGATCTGATCGCCCACCGCACCGAGCGCCCGCTCGGCCTGCTTGGCCATGCGCTTCGCGCCCGCCGCGTCGCCATCGTTGAGCAGCACGCGCGCGCGAACGACCTGCGCGATCGCGCCACCGTGCTCGTCGCCCACCTCCGTGGCCCGGGCGATCGTGCGATCCGCGAGCTCGCGAGCCTGCGCGACGTGGCCCTGCTGGAAGTGGATGGACGCGAGCGACTGACGGACGTGCAGCTCGAAGCTCGTGTCGGCGACGCGCTCGAAGAGCTCGAGCGCACGCTCGTAGCTCGCGATCGCCGCGTCGAGATCCCCGGCGTCGTAATGCGAGACCGCGATACCCATGAACCCTTGCGCGGCGAGCTTCAGCTCGTTCGCCCGCGATGCGGTGGCGAGCGCCACCTCGTAGGACGCGATCGCCTTCGTCGTCCGTCCAAGCCGCCGGTACGTCGTACCGAGCGCCACCGACACGCGCGCACGCAGGCGAGGATCGAGGATCTCGTAGCGCTCGACGATGTCGCGCACGGCCTCGAACGCGTCGGTCGACGCGACGAGCTGGCCCGCGTCGCCGTACGCGAGGCCTCGCACGTAGAGGAGCCGCGCGACATCCAGCGGCTGCTTCGCAACGTCCACGAACGCAAGGCCCTCGGTCACTCGATCGAACGCCTCCTCGCGACGGCCCTGATTCAGTGCGGCGCTCGCGAGCAGGCGGAGGAACGATGCGCGCTCGGCCGGTTCGGTCGCGACCGCGAGGCCGGCGATCGATTCCTCCTCGGCGCCGCGCCAGTCCGACCGTTCGGACGCGGCCTCGGCGGCGAGGCGGTGGAACGTGACGCGCTTGGTCGCGGCGAGCGGTTCGTCGGCGATGAAGTAGTCCAGCGGGCGCCCGAGCTTCGACGCGATGTGCTGAAGCGAACGGATGGACGGACGTACCAGGCCCGACTCGATCTGGCTGATGAATCCCTTGGTTAGCTCCTCGCCGGCAAGCTGCGCCTGGCTCAAACCGGCATCGCGTCGCGCGGCGCGCACCCGCTCGCCAAGCGTCTGACCCGCGTTCGACACCGGCGTGGCGCGCGTCCGCATTGACTCGTTCGGTACAGTCGCCATAATCGCAACGCACGATACCGAACTTCGGCTGGTGCCGACAATGGGGAGCGTGGTGCAGATGAGGCTCATGAGAGCGACCCTGCTCGCGATCGTTGTGGCCTTCGCACTCGCCAGCGGCGTCGGCCCGGCGGCCAGCGCGAGGGCGGCAACGGAGGCCGGCCCGGCGCTGGTGGCCGAGTCCGCTCCTGCTGGAGCGGCCACGAACGACCCCTGCGATCCAGGCTTTCCGCCCGACTGATCCGCGACTTCGCTTAGGCTCGTCGCGTGCCCACGACCTCGACGGATCGCCGTCAGCTCATCGAGATCGATGGCAAGACCTTCCTGTTCCAGCACGGCTACCGCTTCGGAAAGGTCACGTACATCACGCGCCTCCCGCTGGGCCTGAGCCGCACGGTCTGGGCGCCGGGTCACCTCGGCGCGAGCGAGGTCGAGGCGGTGGTCCGCGGCGACAACCCATGGATGCTGGAATGAGGCGACCGAGGAGCGGCACCTAACGCGCGCCGTCGTGCAGCGCGTGCGCGCCGCGTCGGTCGAGGTCGACGGTGAGCCCGCCGGATCCATCGCCCATGGTCTCGTGGTGCTGCTTGGCGTCGGCGCGAAGGACACTGCGATCGACGGCGAGCGCCTCGCGGCGAAGATCGCGGGCCTGCGGATCTTCGATGACGGATCCGGGAAGCTGCAGCACACGGTCACGCAGGCCACCGGCGGCGTCCTGGTGGTCCCCCAGTTCACGCTGTACGGCGACGTCCGGCAGGGCCGGCGTCCGGACTTCATGTCCGCGGCACCGCCCGACGTTGGCCGGCGGCTCTACGAGGCGTTCTGCGGTGTGCTGCGCGCGAACGGACTCACGGTCGCGACCGGCGTGTTCGGCGCGGCGATGCGCGTTCAGATCGATGCCGACGGGCCGGTCACGATCGTCGTCTCGACGGACCGGTGGACCGAAGGCGAGCTCTAGTTGAGCGCTCCCCAGAGGTGAGTCACACGCCATCGCGCTAGCCAGTCCGATGGCGTGAGGCCCCCAAGGGCACGGTGTGGTCGGTCGTTGTTGTACCAGGGAACGAACAGCGCGATCGCCAGGGCCCGCGCGGCATCGTTCGTGAACTGGTCGCGGTACGCGCACTCGCGCTGAATCGTGCCGATGAATCGCTCGGCCCGGCCGTTCGTCCAGGGGTGCCGGGGCTGCGTCCGGGTGTGGCGGATCGCCGCGGCCCGACAGGCGTCGCGGAACGCGAAGCTCCGGTACGCCGAGCCGTTGTCGCTGAGCACCCGCTCGACCCGGATGCCCTGGCTCGAGAAGAACGCGGTCGCCCGATCAAGGAACGCCGCGCCATCGCGGCCCCCGAGAGTCGGGCGGAACTCGGTGAAGGTCATCCGGCTGGCCATGTCGATCGCCACGTGCAGGTGCTTCCAGCCGACGCCGCGGCCTTGTCCGCGATGCATCTCGGCGCGGCGGCCGCCGCCGCGCTCGATGCTGCTGAAGCTCTTGATGTCAACCCCCACGAGCTCGCCCGGCCGCAGGGCCGGGTACGTCCCGAAGCTCCGCGGCGGCTTGGGGAAGAGGTGGCTGAGGCGGTGCGCGCCGTGGCGGCGCAAGATCCGGTGGACCGTGCTCGGGTGCAGGCCGAGGGTCGGGCCGATCCGGTCCGGCCCGTCCTTCGTGTCCATCCGCAGCGCCACCACGGTGCCCTCGAGGGCGTCTGATGAGCGGCGTGGCGAGTGGTGCGGCCGGCAGCTGCGATCGGCGACGTCCGGATAGCGCCGGCGCCAGCGGTACACCGTCCGGCGGCTGATCCCGCTCTGGCGGGCGGCCTGGCTCACTCCGATCCGCTCGGCCTCGACGACGATGAACGCGCGGGTCCACGAACTCAGACGCTTCCTCTGGTACAAAGAAGTCCCTCCGACTAGTGGTGTTTGGCTTGATCACCGCGCACCCTAGTCGGGGGCTTCTATTTGTGACTCAGGTCTGGGGTGCGCTCATCTAGTTCGCGGTCGCGAGGTCCAGCGCCGCGGCGAGCGTGAGCTTCGCGGCCTTCAGCCAGAGCCGGCGGTTGGAGACATTGGCTGGAGTGTCGTTCACGGTGTGGAACGTGTCATTGCCGGGGAACGTCGCGTCGTTCTCGCCGTACCGCTGCACGAGCGCGACGGCCGGGATCCCGGCGAGCCCGAACGGCGCGGCATCGAGGATCGTGTTCCCGTCGCCGGCGAACTGCGCGTTCAAGGGCGTGATCCCGATCGCGTAGCGCTCGTTCGCCGCGGCGACGGTGTCGCGCAACGTGGCCGAGCCGTTCGTGTACCAGATGAGATCGAGCCGGTCCGCGATCGGATTGAATCCGACCATGTCGATGTTGATGACCGCGCTGTATGGATACGGCTTGGTGAGCGTCGTGACGTAGGCACCGCTCCCTTTGAAGAAGAGCTCCTCTCCGTCGAAGAACGCGAGGACGACCCGATGCGTGAGGCTCGCGCGG
>DATCQC010000169.1:0-2554 GCA_036569685.1 Candidatus Limnocylindria bacterium
CCGCCCCTCGTGCTCGGCGAGCCAAAGCGTCGCCAGGCCGGCGTCGATGAGCGCGCGCCACACCGTGCGGTAATACGCGGCGGTGCGGGTGATGAATCCGGCCCGCCGTCCGGTGAGCGCATAGAGGTCGTAGAAGACTCCGAGGTCCACGTCGCTCGTTCCCTGATACACCGCGACGCCCCGCTTCTGGGGCTGGCGGACGCTCCAGCGGGTGTCTTTGTCGAGACTCGTCATCAAGTCATCTTGCGACCTCTCGACGAGTGAAAGCTCCAGCGTTGCGATCACCGGCTGGATATCCGGCCCACGCGTGAACCCCGCGGCCGTGAGCGCGGCGCCGGCGTCGCTGGCCGTCCGCTCCGGATCGACCTTCAGGACGAGCGCTCCGCGCGTCGCCTTCGCGTGAGCGGCGAGCGCACCGAGCGCGTCCGGGAGCTGCGCGTCCGAGGCGACCGGCCCGCGCGGGCAGTAGCCGAACCGCATGCCTCCGGGGAGCGGCCGCCACAGCACGAGCGCATGCGCGCCGGCCGGCCGGAGGAACTCCGCGGTCCAGCCCTGCCGCTCGCGGATCGCCGCCCAGGCACTCGACTGCATGACGTGGCCGCCCGGACCGCGCGCTGCCGCGGCGTCCCAGCCGTCGGGCGCGTCGGTCATCGGGCGGCGGCGGCGAGGCGGCGGCGCCCGGCGATCCGCCAGAGCGGATAGAGCGGCGCGATCACCGGCCGGTCGAACGCTCCGACCCAGGTCGCGACCTCGCCGCCGAACCCGATCTTGAAATTCTCGATACCCGCGAGCTCGTCGCCCGCGTGCTCGGACAGGCCCCACATGTCGTACCGCGCCACCCCTCGCTGCTTCATGCCGAGCAGCGAACGCCATTTGAGCAGATAGAACGGCCGCGACTCACCGTGGGCCCCCGACCAGCCGCCGTACAGCTCCCACGCGCGGTCGCCGATGTGGACCGCGAGGAGCGCGCCGTCGTCCTCGGTGCCCACACGAGACATCGTGACGTGCGCTGCGTCACCGAATGCCGCGAGCAGCCGCTCGAAGTAGGGGCGGTCGTGCAGCGCGAACCGGTCGCGGGCCGCGACCTTCGTGAGCACCGCGAGGAACCGGTCGAGGTCGCGGGTCTCCTCGGTGATGACGCCCTCGCGCTCGGCCTTGTGTACGTACTGCCGCGTCTTCTTGCGCATCCCGGCCAGCAGCTCCTCGGGCGTCCGCGTGAGATCCATCAGGAGCGTCCGCCTCGGCTGCACGAACACGCCCGCCGGCCGGGCGCCGGATCGCGCGAGCGCCGATTCGAGCTCCGGCGATGGCGGGAGCTCGGGGTCCGCGAGCACGCTCGCGCAACGCTCGCCGGTCAGGGCAGCCGCGAGCGCGCGAAGCGACTCGGGAAGGTCGGCGGCATCGACGAGGGGACCGCGCGGCGCATAGGCGACCGTGATCCCGAGCGGCCCTGTCTTCAGGAGGACCTGCGCGACACCGACGGTGCGCGAGCCATCCTCGAGCCTGAACCGACGCGAGCTCCAGCCCGTGGCACGCTTCAGTGCGGCCCACGCCGCGGATTGAAGGAGGTGCGTCCGTCCGGTGGCCCGAACGAGATCGTCCCATCGTTCGCCGTCATCGACGGCGATCTGGACCGCGCGCAGGGTCAGGCTAGTCCGCCGCGCCCGCAGACACGGCCGGTTCCTCCGTCTTCCCCGGCAGCTCGCGCGCCGTGAACGTGCAGTCGGGATAGCGCTCGCACCCGTAGAAGATGGAGCGGCCGCGGCCGCGCCGCCGGACGAGCTCGCCCTGGGTGCACAGCGGGCAGGTCACGCCGGTCTTCTGCACGGTCTTCTTGATGTACTTGCAGTCCGGGTACCCGGTGCAGCCGATGAACGGACCGAAGCGGCCGCGCTTCTTCGCGAGCGGCTTCCCACAGTCCGGGCAGACCTCGCCCTCGATGACGTCGGGTCCCTGCTCCTCGCCTTCGAGCGGCGCGGAGTAGTCGCAGCCGCCCGGCGGCGTGGGCTGGCCCTTCTTGCCCTTCACGAATCCGGTGCACGAGTAGAAGCGACCGTACCGGCCGAGCTTGATGATGACCGGACGACCGCACTTCGGGCAGATCTTGTCGGTCGCTTCCTCGGTGACGTCCGACTTCTTGACCGACGCGGTCTTCTCCTTCACGAGCGCTTCGAACGGCACGAAGAAGTCCCGCACCACGGGCGCCCACTCGACCTCGCCCGCCGCCACGCGGTCCAGGTCGAGCTCCATCCGCGCGGTGAAGCCGAGGTCGACGATGTCCGGGAAGTGCTCCGTCAGGAAATCGACGACCGTGAAGCCGACGTCCTCGGGCACGAGCGCGCGCTGCTCGCGCCGGACGTAGTGGCGGTCGATGAGCGTCGAGATCGTCGGTGCGTACGTTGACGGCCGGCCGATGCCGTGCTCCTCGAGCGTCTTCACCAGCGACGCCTCGTTGAACCGCGGCGGCGGCTGGGTGAAGTGCTGCGCGGCGTCGAGCCCGAGCAGCTTCAGCTCCTCGCCTTGGACGACCGCCGGAAGCGGGGCGACCTCCTTC
>DATCQC010000170.1:0-5391 GCA_036569685.1 Candidatus Limnocylindria bacterium
TCTGCACGAACTCGGCGCGGATCTCGTCATCGGTCCGCCCCTCGGCCACACGCTGGGCGACGAGCGCGCGCATCGAGCGCGCGGTGTCCGACGGCGAGTCCTGGACGGAGAGTCCCTGGCAGACCGGGCAGCGCAGCTCGGCGGAGATCCGGTCGACACGCTCCGCGGCGGTGAGTGGCTGCGGCCGCGCGGTCCACGCGATCGCGAGACCGACGGCGAGGATCGCTGCGACGATGATCCAGCGCGCGGTCGTCATCGGCTCGCGCTCTTCGCGCGCAGGGTCTCGATGCCGGTCATGAGCGTCTGCTCGTCGATCGGTCCGATGTGCCGGCCGGCGATGATCCCGTCGGCGCCGATGAAGTACGTCTCGGGCGGCCCGAACACGCCGTAGCTCAGGGCCATCCGGCCGTCACCGTCGAGCGCGGACGCCCAGGTGTTCCCGAGCCGGGTCGTGTAGTCGCGGGCCGCGGCCGCGGAATCGTCGAAGACGATGCCGATGAGGACGACGTCGGTCCCGCGGTAGCGCTCCCACACATCCGTGAGGGCCGGGTTCTCCTCCTTGCACGGGATGCACCACGAGGACCAGAAGTTGAGGACGACGATCTTCCCCTTGTACTGATCGAGCGACACCGTCGCACTCCCGGTCAGCGAGGGCAGCGCGAATGCCGGCGCCGGCTTGCCGACGGTGCCGGTCTTGATGTCGTGCGGGTCGCGCCCGAACGCGAGCGTGAGTGTGACGGCGAGCCCGAGGATGAGCGCCACGGCGGCGTACCGCGCGATCCGGCTCATTCGGCGCCCACCGCGTCGGCGACCCGGACGGGCGCCGCGACCGCGCGCCGCTTCGGCGGCGGCAGGGCCGCGAGCAGCGCGCCGAACCCAACGACCGCGCCACCGGCCCACAGCCACGAGACGAGCGGGATCACGCGCACGCGGATCGTCGCCCACGCGTGCCCGGTGCCGTCGTACGCGGCGAGGATCGTGTACAGGTCGTCGCGCGAGCCGGCCGCGATGCCCGGCGACCCGATGGCCGATTCGGTGTTCGGGTACTGGACGAGGCCGGGGTGCAGCTGCTCCGCCGCGCCGTTGCCGGTGATCAGAAGATCGGCGACGGTCGTCGCGCGCTGGGGCTCGGCGATGTCGCGCAGCCCCGTGAACGCGACGTGGTAGCCCGCGACGTCCATCGCGTCGCCCGGTGCCAGGGTGCGTTCGAGCTCGGTCGTGCGCGCTTGGCTCGTCGCGATCGCGACGACCGCGATCACGATGCCGAGGTGGACGACGTAGCCGCCGTAGCGCCGACCGTTGCGGCGGAACAGCGCGACGAACGCCGAGGCCGCGGGCTCACCGTGCAGCGTGCGGCGCGCCCGCACGCCGCGGACGAACTCCTGGATCACGGTCGCGGTGACGAAGGCCGCGAGCGCGTACGTGAGGACGGGCGCCCATCCGGTCATCCCGGAGACGATCGCGACCGCGGCGCCGGCCGCCGCCGCGATGGCCGGCGCGGTGAACTGCCGCTCGAGCGTGGCCCGCGAGGCGCCGTGCCACGGCAGCTGCGGCCCGATGCCCATGAGGAAGAGGAGTGCGAGGCCGATGGGCACCTCGACGCGATCGAAGTACGGCGCGCCGATCGAGAGCTGCGTGCCGCTCACCGCCTCCGCGATGAGCGGGTACAGCGTGCCGAGGAGCACGGTGAGCGTTGCCGCGACGAAGAGGACGTTCTGGAACAGGAAGATCGCCTCGCGCGAGAGCGGCGCACCGATCGAGCCGCGATCGGTCAGGTCGTCCATCCGGTAGAGCAGCAGCCCGACGCCGAGGACGAGGATGGCGACGAAGTAGCCGAGCAGGAGCGGGCCGATCGCCGATTGCGTGAACGAGTGCACGGAGTTCACGACCCCGCTCCGGGTGAGGAACGTGCCGAGGATCGTGAGCGCGAACGTCGCGATGACGAGCGCGATGTTCCAGGTCCGGAGCAGCCGCCGCTTCTCCTCCACCATCACCGAGTGGAGATACGCCGTCGCGGTGAGCCACGGCATGATCGCCGCGTTCTCGACCGGGTCCCAGGCCCAGTAACCGCCCCAGCCGAGCACCGCGTAGCTCCACCACGCGCCCGCGACGATGCCGACCCCGAGGAGGGCCCACGACGCGAGCGCGGCCTTGCGCGTCTCGGTGAGCCACCGGTCGGTGGTCTCACCGAGGATGAGCGCCGCGATCGCGTACGCGAACGGCACGCTCGTGAGCACGTACCCGAGGTACAGCAGCGGCGGATGGAGCGCCATGAACGGATGGTTCTGGAGGAGCGCGTTCGGACCGTTCCCGTCCGCCGGGATCTGATCGGCGGCGATACGGGTGAACGGATCCGCGGCCGCGGTCACGACCAGCGCCAGGAAGAACGCGAGCATCGCGAACAGCACCGCGAGCGCGACGGTCGCGAGGCGGGGGAGCGAGCGGGTGCCGCGCAGGGCGACATACACGACCGCGCCCGCGAGGATGAGGGTCCAGAGGAGGATCGAGCCCGCCAGCGCCGCCCAGAGCGAGATCGCGCTGTAGAACAGCGGCGTCTCGAGCGCGTTGTTCTGGGCGACGTACACGAGGCTGAAGTCGTGCGTCGTGAGCGCGCCGACCATCGCGAGATCCGCGATGAGCACGAGCCCGAACGCGCCGACCGCGACGAGCCGCGCGCTCGCCAGCGCGCGCGCGTCGCGCTTCCACGCCGCGTACGCCGCGGCCCCGACACCCCAGAGCGCCAGCGCGAACGCGGCGCGCAGCGCGCCGGCGCCGATGTCGCCCCAGCTCATGGGGCAGGAGTCTGGTGCGTGGGCACCGCGGATCCGGTGGGCGCGGTGTAGACCTCGTCGTGCTTCGCGATGACCTGCGTCGCGCGGAACGTGCCGTCGGCCGCGAAGCTGCCCTCGACGACCGCCCCGGCACCCTCGCGCAGCAGGCCGGGCGGCGCGCCGGAGCCGATGACCTTCACGGTCGAGATCCCGTCGCCGATCGTGAACCGGAGCGCGCGGCTGGCGGGGTCGTACACGAGCGTGCCCGCGAGCACCTGGCCACCGAGACGTGCGGCCTGCCCCGGCGCCATGCCGCGCGTCGCGGCTTCCGTCGGGGTGAGGTAATACACGGCCGCGCTCTGGAGCGTCTGGGTGGCGACGTAGCCGATGACCACGGCGATCGCGAGAGCGGCGATGATCAGCACGCGGCGGCCGCCGATCCGGTTAGTGGCGCTCACTCACCGTCACGCCGGCGGCGCACGAGTGACCACACGTAGAGGCCGAGGGCCCCGAAGCAGCTGACGTACGCGGCTGTGATGAACGCGAGGTTGTCGACGTTCACGCCCGTGCCTCGATGAGGCGGGACTGGCGCCGGCGCTCGATGTCGACTCGGACGGTCATGAGGTACCCGTACAGGAACGTGAACGCGATCGTCATCGCGATGAGCGACGCGAGCATCGAGGGGTCGAGCGTCGGATCGAGACCCGGACGGAGGACGCTCGGCAGCTGGTGCAGCGCGTTCATCCACGTGACCGAGAGGTGGACGATCGGCACGTCGACGACGAGGACGATGCCGAGCACCGCGGCCCGCGTCGCGCGGCGATCGAGATCATCGGACAGGTTCCGTAGGAGGAGGTAGCCGATGTACATCGCGAACATCACCGCCGTCGTGATGACCCGGGGCTCCCAGCTCCACCAGACGCCCCAGGTCGGGCGCGCCCAGATCGAGCCGAGCACGAGCGTGAGGCCGGTGAACAGGACGCCGATCTCCGCCGACGCGACCGCGATCGCGTCGAAGACCGGACGCTTCGTCCAGAGGTAGGCGATGCTCGCGAGGAACACGACGACGAACGCGAGGTACGCGAGCCACGCGTTCGCCACATGTACGTACAGGATGCGGACGACGTTCCCCATCGCGGCGTCGGGCGGCGACCAGACGAGCGCCATCCACAGCGCGACGAACAGCGCGACGAGGCTCGCCGCGCCCAGGAAGGGACGCGCGCGCAGTGCAGAAGTGGTCTTCGCGGTCGTGCTGATCACTCGAGTGCTGCAGGGACGATGGTAAGGCCGAGAACTGAATACACCAACGCGAACGCGACGAGCAATCCGGCCCAGCCGAGGGCCCCGGCGGCGTCCCCGGACATCGCGGCCGCCGTCCCGTTCGTCGCCGCGACCAGCTGTGGCACGAGGACCGGCAGCACGAGGATCGGAACGAGCGCGGCGCGCGAACGGAGCCGCAGCGCGATGACGACGAAGAGCACGACCACCGGCGCCAGCGCGAGGACGCCCGCGACCGTGACGAGCGCGAGGTGCCCCGGGAGCAGCACGTCGAGCGAGAGGAGCAGCAGCGAGAGCGCGCCGCCGACGATCGCGACGAACGCGATGAGCGCGGTCAGCGCGAGCGTCTTTCCGGCGTAGAGCGCGTCACGTCCACCCGGCAACGCCAGCACCGCGTCGAGCGCGTCGTCCTCGAGCTCCCGCTCGAACGAGCGGGTCGCCGCGAGGATCGCGGCGAAGACCATCGCGATCCAGAACAGCGCGCTCGCGACCTCCGGCTGCGTGGCCGCGAGCGGGCCGACGGCGAGGCTCTCGACGAGGATGAGGGTGGCCACGAACGTCACCGCGGCGACCAGGCCATCCGGCTGGCCGCGCTCGGCCAGCGCCTCGCGCGCCGCGACGAGGCGGATCCGCTGCAGCGTCATCCGAGCCGGACCACCGCGTTCGCGCCGGGATCGAGCTCGAAGCGCCCGTGCGTCGCGATGACCACGCTCCGCCGTTCACCGGCGAGCCGGCGGATCGTGCGCAGGAGGAGCGTCGCCGCGTCGTCGTCGATCTGGCCGAATGGCTCGTCGAGCAGCACGAGGTCGCAGCCCTCGACGTCGATCCGCGCGAGCGCCGCGCGCCGTTGCTCGCCGGACGACAACGACTCGACCGGCCGGTTCGCCGACTTCGCGGCGATGCCCCACGCGGCGAGCGCGGGGCCGACGCGTTCGGTCGGATCGCCACGGAACGAGGCGAGGAAGCGCAGGTTGTCGCGCGCCGAGAGTCCCCGCAGCAGCCCGGGCCGCTGGCCGAGGTAGAGGGTCCGCGCCGGTGCCTCGCGGCTCCCGCGGCTGAGCGGGACGAGCCCGGCGAGCGCGCGGAGCAGCGTCGTCTTGCCGCTTCCGTTCGGGCCGCGAACGACGGTGACGCCCGGCCGGATCTCGAGCTCGAGCGCGCGGAGGATCGCGCGATCGCCGAGCACGACGGTCGCACCGCGCAGGGCCGCCGTACTGTTCACGCGCGGATGATGCGGCTTTTCGCCCTCGCACTCGCGGCGTGCGTGCTCGCGGTCGCGTGTGCGGAGCCTGTGGCGACCGATCCGATCGAGCGCGGCATGCAGGTGTATCGCGACAAGAGC
>DATCQC010000171.1:0-7521 GCA_036569685.1 Candidatus Limnocylindria bacterium
CGACAAGCCGGTCCCCGCGAATGGAAGCGTGACCATCGCCTTCTCGGTCGCGGGCACGTACGCGTACCACTGCTCGATCCATCCTTCGATGACCGGCACCATCGTCGTCCTCGGACCGACGCCGGCGCCGACGCCGGTGCCGACGACGCCGCCGCCGACTCCGGCTCCGACCGCACCACCGACGGCGCCACCGGCCACGGCGCCACCGACCGCTCCGCCGACGGCGCCTCTGACCGCGAGCCCAAGCCCCGCGCCCAGCCCCTCGCCGAGCCCGAGCGCGTCGCCCTCGGCGACCCCGACACCCGCGCCGACCGCGAGCGGTACGCCGATCGCCGTGCCGACCGAGGTGGCACTCGCGAGCCCGACCGTCGCGCCCGGGCCCGATCTCGGCAGTGGTCCGGGTCCGATCGTCGCGGGCGGCGCCGTGGCGCTGGCCCTCGTGCTGGGTGGCGCGGCGCTGTACCTGTACCGGCGCAGATAACGATCCGGTAACGGACGCGCGGCGAATGGGTGGCAGCGGCTATGCACTCACGGCGCTCCGTGAACGAGTGGCTCGATGGCGTGTTCGGCACCGTCCGCTGCGCGAACTGCGGCGCGGTCTACGGCCGCGATTCGATCGCGGTCGTCGGCAACCGTGATGAGTACTGGTTCGTGCGCTGCACCTGCGAGACCTGTGGCACGCAGGGGCTCGGGGTCGTGATCGTGAAGCGGGTGACCGAAGAGCCGCCGGTCAGCGCGGTAGCGACGTACGCGCTCGAGGACGGCGAGGAGCGCATCCACGTCGACGACGTGCTCGAGGCGCACGAGCTGCTGCGCGATTACGTCGGCGATGTCCACGGCCTGTTCGAGAAGGTCTCCGGCCACTAGGTGCGACAATGGCGGTCTGATGACGACCGCCGTGAAGGGTCCTGCCGATGACATCGCGGAGATCCTCCTCGACGCCGACACGATCAGGCAGAAGGTCCGCGAGCTGGGCGCTCGGGTCGCGAACGACTACGCCGACCGCGATCTGGTGCTCGTCAGCATCCTCAAGGGCGCGCTCCCATTCCTCGCCGACCTCATGCGCGAGATCCCGATCTACTGCTCGCTCGATTTCCTCGAGGTCTCCTCGTACGGGGCCGGCACCAGCTCGAGCGGCGTCGTCCGCATCTTGAAGGATCTGGCCAAGCCGATCGAGGGTCGCAACGTCCTCGTCGTCGAGGACATCCTCGACACCGGCCACACCCTGAGCTACGTGATCGAGCACCTGCGCGGGCAGCACCCGTCGTCGCTCGGACTGTGCGCGCTGCTCGACAAGCCGGCGCGCCGCGTCGTGCCGATCCAGGTCGACTACAAGGGCTTCGAGATCCCGGACAAGTTCGTGGTCGGCTACGGCCTCGACTTCGCCGAGCGCTACCGCAACCTGCCGTTCATCGGCGTGCTGAAGCCCGAGGTGTACGCGGGGCTCACGTGAGACTCGGCTGGGTCGTGCTGATCGTCGTCGCGAGCGTGCTCACTGTCGCGCGACAGGCGTCCGCGGCGACCCTGCGCGCGCTGCCGGAGACCGTCCGGGTCAACATCGCCGGCCTCGGGACGTCCTACGCGGTCATCTCGTCGACCGGGACGATCTCCGCGACCAGCCCGGACGGCACGCTCCTGTACCGCGGCACCGGCAAGACCCTCGCCCGCACGAACGTGCGCAGCGTCGCATCGCTCGGTGTCGAGCTACCGTCGCGCGACGCCGCCGCGGGCGCGCTGTCGCGCGCCGACCGCGCGGCCCTCCTCCGCGACGCGCGTCTCGCCATCGCCGAGAGCGGCCCTGGAGCGATCGTCACCGTGCCGTTCCAGTTCTCGCTCCTGCAGAGCGCCGACGACGATCTCGGCAAGACGGTCGTGCAGGCCGACAAGATCCAGGGCATCACCTTTCAGTCGACCGACGGCGTCCTCACGGTGAACGGGCGAGCCTTCCGCGGCACGTTCGAGCTCGCGCCCGACGACGAGGGCGACATGGTCGTCGTGAACACAGTCTCGACACACGATTACCTCGCGTCGGTCGTCGGCTCCGAGGAGCCGTCGTCCTGGGAGGCGGAGGCGCTCGCGTCGCAGGCCATCGCGGCGCGCACGTACCTCTACACCCACCTCGGCAAACACAAGAGCTACGACCTCGAAGGCGATACGCGCGACCAGGAGTACGACGGGACCGTCAACGTGGACTCGCGGACGCTCGCGGCCGTCGAGCGGACGGCCGGACTCGTCGTGACGTATCGCGGCACGCCGATCGAGGCGCTCTATTCGGCGAACGCCGGCGGGATCACCGAGGACTCCGAGACCGTATTCGCGAACGCGCTGCCGTACCTGCGCAGCGTGCCGTCACCCGGGGACGAGGTGGCGAAGGACAGCTCGTGGGGCCACACGAGCTGGGAGTGGACCAAGGAGCTGAGCGCCACGCAGCTCCGCGACTACGTCGGGCAGCGTGGCTTGTCGGTCGGAACGCCGACGGCGATCCAGCTGACCTCGGTGTCGTCGACCGGCCGGGTCATCGGCGCGACGATCAACGGGACCGCCGGTTCGCAGCCGATCGGGAAGGACCGCGCCCGCTACTACTTCGGGCTCATGAGCTCGTTGTTCACGGTGAAGGTCACCCCGACCGGAGCGAACGAGCGGGTCGATGCGGCGAATGCCACTCGCATCAGCGCGCTCGAGCTCCTCGGCGCGCACGTCGCGCAAACGAGCTTCGAGATCCTGCGCGACGGCTCGGGCAACGAGCTCGGCCTGCGCGTCACGGGCTACGTCTACGAGCTGCCGGCGACCTTCGTGTTCACGGGCAAGGGATTCGGCCACGGCGTCGGCATGTCCCAGTGGGGCGCGCAGGGCATGGCGCTCGCCGGCTCGTCCTACCGGGAGATCCTCGCTCACTACTACCTCGGCACGGCGCTCACGGCCGTCGGCGGCGGTTGAGCCGGGCTAGCTGACCATCGCGGTGGCCGCGCGGATCGGGACCTTCACCTGCAGCACGACCGTTCCGTCCGGCCGCGCTTCGTGCGTCGACTCGCCCTTGAGGAGCTCGAGGCGCTCGCTGCGGCGGAGGCCCGAGGCGAGCTCGCCGTCCGAGGGGAGATCCTTCCCGTCGCTCTGGAGGAGGATGTCGAGCTGCAGGTCCTGCCAGGTCATGCCGAGGACGATGTCCTTCGCTTCGCCCTTCTCGATCCGCTCGACGAGCGAGTCCTGGATGAGCCGGAAGATCGCGACCTCGTCGTCCGACGGCAGGCGCCGGTCGCGGCCGGTGCTCGAGAAGTCGATGCGGACTGCCGTGCTTGTCCATGAGCGTCTGGATGTAGCGGCGCAGCGTCGGCACGAGCCCGAGGTCGTCGAGGATCATCGGGCGGAGCTCGAAGATGAAGCCGCGCAGCTCCTGCAACGTCTTGTTCACCATCTGGCGGAGCGCCGCGAGCTCCTTGCGCGAACGATCCTGGTCCACGCTGTAGAGGCGCTCGCTGATCTCCGATTGCAGGACGACGTTCGCCATCGCCTGGGCGGGGCCGTCGTGGACCTGGCGGGCGATCCGCCGCCGCTCCTCCTCCTGAGTGTCGACGACGGCCTGGAGGAGCTTGTTCTCATCGAGGACCGGCGCCGTGTTCGCGGGCATCGGCGGGGTGCTGAAGTGGGCAAGCTGGTCACGCGCGCCGCCGACCAGCGTCTGCACCCGATCGAGCAGCTTGCGCTTCGCCTGCAGGGATCCCATCTGGCCTTCCATCGTGAGCCGGCGCCCCTGGGCGGAGGCGAACTCGTCGCCGGCGGCCACGACCTCCGGGTTCGCCCCCTTCGCGCGGATGCCGTCGAGCTTCGTCTTCGCGGTCTCCTCGCGCTGCTTCAGGCGGTTGACCTCGGTCTGGGTGGACTCGACCAGGAGGTCGAGCTCGCGCATCTCGGCGGTGATCTTCGCCTGTTCGGTCGTGAAGCTGGCGACAATGCTGCTCGGCGCCTGCGACACCCCGGAGGCCACGCTAGTTGCTCATCTCCGGCCCCTTGATCCAGCCCTGCCGCATCGCGTAGACGACCGCCTGCGTGCGGTCGTTGACCGAGAGCTTGCGCAGGATGCTCGACATGTGGTTCTTCACGGTCTGCTCGGAGATCGCGAGTGTGTACGCGACCTCCTTGTTCGTCATGCCCTGCGCGATGTTGTCGAGGATCTGGACCTCGCGCGGCGACAGCGGCGCGAAAACGTGCGAGCTACCGGGCCCGTAGACGGAGAGCTCGCGGAATTCGGCGAGCACCTTCGTCGCGACGGCCGGCTTCGCGAAGATCTTCTCGTTGATGATGAATTGACCGTTCCGCACCTTGCGGATCGACTCGACGAGCTCCTTCGGCTCGCAGTCCTTGTGCAGGTAGGCGGCAGCGCCGGCGCGGATCGCGTCGAAGAGCGTCTGTTCCTCCTCGAGCGCCGTGAGGATCACGACCGCGACGTGCGGAAGCTCGCGGCGCACCCTCTGCGTCGCCTTGATCCCCGAGAGCTGCGGCAGATCGACCTCGATGATGAGGACGTCGGGCTCGAGCTCGATCGTCTTCGCCACGGCCTCCTCTCCGTCGGTGACGACGGCGAGGATCTCCATGTCGGCTTCCTTCTCGAGGACCTGTGTGATGCCGAGCGTCGTCAGGCGGCTCGCGTCGGCGAGCACGATGCGGATGGCCTTCTCCGGCTTATCGGCCAAGCGTGTCCCCCTCCTTGCTCGTTGGAAGCAGCAGTGTAACGGCGGTGCCCTGTCCCGGCGTCGACTGGACCTGCAGCCGCGCGCCGATGAGCTCCGCCCGCTCGCGCATCGCAAGCAGCCCGACGGATCGCTGGCGGCGCGCGACCTTCACGATGTCGAAACCGACGCCGTCGTCGGTGCAGTGCATCAGCCACTGGTCCTTCGACCGCTGCCACACGATCCCGACCGCCGAGGCCTGCGCGTGCTTGTGGACGTTCTGCAACGCCTCCTGCATGACCCGGTAGATCGCGAGCTCCTGCGCGGGCTCGAGGCCCGTGTCGCCGGCGTCGAGGTGACAGTCGACGCGGAGCCCGTAGCGAGCCTGGTACTCGGTCGCGTAGTTGCGGATCGCGCCCGCGAGCCCGAGCTCGGAGAGGATCGGCGGGCGCAGATCGTAGATCATGCCGCGCACCGCGTCGAGCGAGGCGCGGAACTGACTCTTCAGATTCGCGAGCTCCGCTTTCAAGGCGGTGCGCGCCTCGCCGGTCGCGCGGTCCGCGATGCGCTCGAGGTACTCGACCTCGAACATCGCGTTGGCGAGGACCTGGGCCGGGCCGTCATGTACGTCGCGATAGAGCCGCTCGCGCTCGGCCTCGAGGCTCTCGAGGACGCGCTGCGCGACGGTGACGATCTGCTCCTGCTCGTCGTTCGGCGCGAGCTCGATTCCGGTGCCCCCGAGGTACGCCGCGCTCGACTCGATGTGGCTGATCGCGAGCTGCAGCTGCTTCAACCGGCGGAACGCGCGCTGCGAGGCCTCGTCCGGCTCGCCCGAGGCGCGCGATTGGCCCTCGGCGCGCTTCGTGTAGGCCTTCTGGAACCGCTCGACCTGCTGGCGCAGCCGGCGAACATCGCGCCGCAGCTGATCGACGATGAGGTCGAACTGACCGTCAAGGTCGTCCTCGCGTGGAAGCTTCGCGGGGGTCCGCTCGTTCGTCTAGGCATCCTACGGCTCGCGAGGCGTTCTCATGGCACGTCGATCAGGACGAAGGTGTCAGATGCGGCGCGGATGGGCCATCCGAGGTCCCGGGCGCGCACGGCCACCGGATCCGTGGGGCGCACGAGGATCTGGCGGATGCCGCGCCGGGCGATCACCTCGCGCCAGCCGGGGTGGACCCCGATGACCGTCGCGTAGTCGGCGAGCACGCCGTCGAGGTATGGGGTCAGCCGGCCGTCGACGAACACCGGCGTCTGCGGCGCGTTCGCGATGAGGTAGCCGCCCCAGTCGTACTGATTGAGGAGCCCGGGGCCGCTCCGGAGGGCCGGCAGCGCACCGGCCGGGAATCCGCCAAGCGACGGCGCGTCGGTACCGCTCGTCACCGCGAGAACGAGCACGAGCCCTGCGACCGCGAGCGCGACCAGATCGACGATCCGGCCCGGCGGTCGCGTGACCGCCGAGGTCCGCGGCACGCGCAGGCGAACGATCGCGGCCAGCGCTGTCAGGGCCTCGCCGGCGTGCGCTGCCAGGTACGGGGCAGCTGCGATCGCGAACAGCGGCATCTGCCGCGTCGCGATGAGCGACAGGAACAGCACCGGGACCAAGACGACCCCTTCGCGCGGCGCCCGGGTGCGCGAGAAGAATGCGGTCACGAACGTCGCGAAGATCGCGATCGCGAAGATCGCGCCGGGCAGCGTCGTGACGTCGGGAACGCCCCACTCCTGGATCTCCCTCGGGGGGTGCAACAGGTGAAATCCCGGCGCGGTCCACGCACCGATGTTCGCCGGGGTCAGGAGCGTCGCAACGAGTGAGCCGATCGCACAGATGGCGTACATGCGTCGCCGCGACGGCTGGGCAAGCCACCCGTCGACCGCGACGAGCACGATGAGTCCCGCACCGAGCGCGAACGAGCCATGCAGATTCGCCCAGACGACGATGAGCGGTGGCATCCAGTAGAGCGCGGTGTCGCTGCCCGACCGCGCTGCGCGCAACAGCACGATGAGCACCGCGAAGCAGATGAAGCCGAACAGCTCGGGCCGCTCGGTCCAGACGAACCGCGAGAGCGCGACGGCCGGCAGCGCCGCGAGCACCGCGCCGAGCGGGCGCGCGGGCCGTTCGCGTACGGCCGCATAGACGATGATGCCGACGAGCAGCGCGATCGCGAGCGCCCGGAGCGCGACGATCCCTCGCCAGCCGCCGGCTTCGTCAGCGAGTGCCCACAACACCTGACCGAGCCACTGGTCGACCGAGATCGGCTGCCCGCGCACCGTCCACGAGTACGCGTCCGTCGAGGCGAGCCCGTGCGCGAGGGTGTCCCGGCCGATGGCGAGATGCCAGAAGACGTCGCTGTCGCCGACCGGGAGTCGTGTCGAGACGGCGCCGAAGAACGTGCCGATGGCGATCGGGACGACGATCGGCGTCCTCACGGCTTCGCCAGGAGCACGAAGTTCGATCCTTCGGCCCGCACCGTCCAGCCATCCTCGCGGAGCGCCACCACGAGCGGCTTCGCCGGAAGGAGCAACACCTCGCGCACGTCGTACTTCGCGAGGACGTCCTTCCAATTCGGACGCAGCTCGACGGCGTCACGGTAATCCCGCAGCACCCCGGGGTAGAACGGGAACAGCCGGCCGTCGATGAAGACCTTCCGCTCGGGGACGCGATAGATCAGGTACCCGCCCCAGTCGTACTCGTTGAGCAGCGTGCCGGAGCCGGACCGGAGCGCCGCGAGCGCGCCCGTCGGATACTCGCGCTCGTCGGGACCGGTCGGGACGCCGATCGCGCTCGCAAGCGCGCCGGCCCAGAGCAGGAGCGCGAGCACGGCGGCGGCGAGCGGCGGCAGCGGACGGAACGGCATCGCGC
>DATCQC010000172.1:0-5432 GCA_036569685.1 Candidatus Limnocylindria bacterium
CCGATCACGTTCGGCTTCGCCGTCGCGGAGTACGTGAGCCGACTCGGCGGCCGGATCCTGTTCCTCCGGTCGGCAGCGCGCGCGCTCCCGGGAAAGTGGTCCGGCGCGGTCGGCGCGTACAACGCGCCGTCGCTGCTCACCAAGGATCCGCGCGCGCTCGAGCGTCGGTACCTCGCCCACCTCGGCCTCGTGCCGGCGAGCCACTCCACGCAGATCGTCGAGCCGGAGGCGTGGAGCGATCTCGCCCACGCGTGCGTGACGGCGCTCGGGGTCATGGCGAACCTCGCGGACGACATGCGCCACCTCCAGCGCACCGAGATCGCCGAGATCGCCGAAGGGTTCCGCGCGCAACAGGTCGGTAGCTCGACCATGCCGCAGAAGCGCAACCCGGTGTCGTTCGAGAACGTGAAGAGCATCTGGAAGGCATTCATGCCGCGGGTCATCACCACCTACCTCGATCAGATCAGCGAGCACCAGCGCGATCTCACGAACTCGGCGTCGCAGCGGTTCTCCGGCGAGCTGCTCGCGGCGACGGCGTACGCGGCCACGCGCCTCGGCGCGTCGATCGACGGCATCCGGATCGATCGCGACCGGATGAAGGCGAACGTCGGGCTGTCGAAGGGCGGGATCATCGCCGAGGCCCTCTACGTACTCCTCGCGAAGCACGGCCATCACGATGCGCACGAGGCCGTGCGCCGGCTCACCCTCGAAGCGGAGCGCAGCGGGAAGGGGATGCTCGAGCTCGCCGCGCTCGATCCCGACCTCCGGCCCGTGCTCGCATCGCTCACGGCGGACGAGCGGCGCGTGCTCGATCAACCTGAGGAATATCGCGGCCTGGCGGCGGACGTCGCTCGCGATGTCGCGACGACATGGCGCACGAGGCTCGCCGGGATGCTGCCCGAATGACGTTGACCGCGAGCACGATCCCCGGTGCCGTGCTCTTCCGGCACGGGAAGGTGCGCGAGGTGTACGAGGCCGGCCCCGACCAGCTCGTGATGGTCGCGAGCGACCGGCTCTCGGCCTTCGACGTCGTCCTCCCGACGCCGATCCCCGACAAGGGCCGCGTGCTCACGCAGCTGTCGAACTTCTGGTTCGGCCGGACCGCGAAGATCGTCCCGAACCACCTGCTCGAGACCGAGCTCGCTCGCTTCCCGGCGCCGTTCGCGAAGCACCGCGAGCTCGCCGGTCGCGCGGTGCTCGTGAAGCGGGCGGAGCGCATCGACTACGAGTGCGTCGCACGCGGCTACCTCGCGGGATCGGGCTGGGCCGAGTACCGGAAGACCGGCACGGTCGCCGGCGAGCGGCTGCCGCCCGGCCTGCAGGAATCCGCGCGGCTCGATGACCCGATCTTCACACCGGCGACGAAGGCGATCACCGGTCATGACGAGAACATCTCTCGCGCGCAGCTCGCGGCCGCCCTCGGTCGCGATCTCGCGAAGCAGCTCGAGGAGGTCACGCTCGCGCTGTTCCGGCACGCGCACGCGTACGCGCTCGGGCAGGGCCTCATCCTCGCGGACACGAAGTTCGAATTCGGGCTGCTCGACGGCAAGCTCGTCCTCATCGACGAAGCGCTGACGCCCGACTCGTCGCGCTACTGGGACGCCGCGACGTACCGGCCGGGTAGCGCACCGCCGTCGTACGACAAGCAGTTCGTGCGCGACTTCCTGAACGCCGCGGGCTGGGATCACGAGCCGCCCGGGCCGAAGCTGCCGGCGGAGGTCGTCCGCGGGACGAGCGATCGCTACCGCGAGTGCTACCGAAGGCTGACGGAGCGCTCGCTCTGACCTACACAACTTCCGATATCTTGTGTATCATCGCATGGTGATGAAGCGTCTGCAGATCCTGATCGACGAAGCGCTGGACGCCGACCTCGAGCGCGAGGCGGCCCGGACCGGGCGGTCGAAGGGCGCTCTCGTACGCGATGCCGTGCGCCGTCAAATCAAGCCGCTCCCGCCCATAGAGAAAGACGCGCTGTGGGAGATGGCAGGCAAAGACTCGTTCGACCCCGTTCCGCCGGAAGAGATCGATGACGTCGTGTACGGCGACGCGTGATCTTCGTCGATACCTCGTTCTGGGCGGCTGTTCGCAATCGCCGAGATGACCATCACCCGGGTGCGGTCTCTCTTCTTCAGCGATACGGCGGCGAGCCATTCGTTACGACCGATCACGTCCGCGGGGAGACCTGGACGCTTCTTCGTCGGCGAGTCGGTCACGCCTCGGCGGTCGATTTTCTCAACGGGATCCAGCGGTCACCGCGCGTCCAGATCGTGTTCGTCGGTCCGGACATCGAGGAGGATGCGGTCCGTTGGCTGCGCCGACACGACGAACGCGCATATTCGTTCGTCGACGCAACAAGCTTTCTGGTGATGCGCGATCTGAAGATCGCGGACGTGTTGAGCTTCGACTCCGACTTCTCCGCCGTCGGCTTCCGGCAGCTCTCGCCGTGACGGATTTCGTCGCCACCATCCGCGTGCGGCCGAAGGCTGAGATCCGCGACCCGCAGGGCGAGGCCGTCGCCGGCGCCCTCCGGTCCCTGGGCGTGAACGTCGCCGATGTGCGCACGGGCAAGGAGATCGTGGTGCGCTTCTCGGCCGATGACTTGCCGGAGGCGAGCGCGAAAGCGCAGCAAATGGGCGACGAGCTGCTCGCGAACCCGGTGATCGAAGAGTTCGCGGTCGAGGTCGCCGCCGAGTGAGTCTGCGCATCGCGGTCCTGCGCTTCCCGGGTACCTGGAGCGAGACGGACTTTGCGCACGCGCTCTCACTCGTCGGCGCGCAGGCGGACATCGTGTGGCACGCCGACGCCAGCCTTCGCGGCTACGACGCGGCGATCGTGCCCGGTGGCTTCACGTATGGCGACTACCTGCGCGCCGGCGCGATCGCGGCGATCTCGCCGGCGGCCGACGAGCTGCGTCGCGCCGATCGGGAAGGCATGCCGATCCTCGGATCGTGCAACGGCTTCCAGATCCTCTGCGAGATCGGTCTCCTCCCGGGCGCGCTCGTGCGCAACCGGCACGGCGAGTTCCGTTGCGAGTGGGTCCACACGCGCGTCGAGAGCGACCGCACACCATTCACCGGCGGCCTGCGCGGCGAGGTCCTGCGGATGCCGATCTCGCACGGCGAGGGCTGCTGGGTCGCGGACGACCTCACGCTCGCGCGGGTCGAGGCGAATGGGCAGGTGGTGTTCCGCTACACCGACGCGCGCGGCGCGGCGACGACGGAGAGCAACCCGAACGGAAGTACCGCCAACATCGCCGGACTGGCGAACGAGAATGGGAACGTGGTCGGACTGATGCCGCACCCCGAGCGCTGCAGCGAGGAATTGCTGGGCGGGACCGATGGCCGGCGCGTGCTGGAGGCATTGACCGCCTCCCGACACACCGGCATGGTCTCTGCTTCCGTTCAATAGCGACATGGATCTCTTCGAGAAGCAGGCCCAGCTCACGCAGCTCTTCCAGACGTCGCCGGTCGACGTCGCGTACGCGAGCGGCTCGGCCTCGGCTCGCAAGCTCGCGGGCAGCTTCAACGATCTGGACGTCGGCCTGCTGCTGCTCGACAAGATCAAGACCGCCGAGTACTTCGATTACCAGGTGTACTTCGTGAGCGAGCTCTCGAAGGCGCTCGAGACATCCGACCTCGACGTCGTCATCCTGAACAACGCCTCGCTCCTCCAGCGCGCGCAGGTCATCAACACGTGGTCGCTGCTGTTCCAGCGCGATCAGCGCCGCCGGGTCCAGTTCGCGGCGCGCACGACGATGGAGTACCTCGAGTTCAAGAAGTACGACGAGCTCCAGTCGAAGGCGCTCGCCGAGCGCGTGCGCGGCGAGCGGTTCGCGGTCGACGAGGAGTATGTCCGTACGCGGCTCGTCCGCCTGCGCGAGTACCTCGGACTCCTGCAGGACCTGAAGGGCGTCGATCGGGTGAAGTTCAAGGGCGATCCGAAGCTCTACGGCCTCGCGCAGTGGTACCTGCAGCAGGCCGTGGAGCTCACGTTCGGGACGGGCGCATATCTCATCGCGGCGCTCGCGCTCCCGCAACCGGAGGCGTACCACGACATCCTCGATGCGATCGCCGCGCACGGGATCATCGACCGCCAGCTGGCGTATCGTTTGGAGCACCTCGCGAACTTGCGCAACCTGCTCGCGTACGACCGGGAGCAGACGGACATCGATGAGGTGTACGGACACATGCAGACGCGACTCGACGATCTCGCGGCGTTCGCCGACCAGATCGATCTCTTCCTCGGAGACGGCACGGCCTCATGAGCGTCACCCCGATGACCTCGGGGACGACGACGGCGCAGCCTAAGTACCGGCTCCCGCGCGAGGCCGGACTCACCGACAGCGAAGCCGAGCGGATCCGAGCGCTCCTCGACCGTGAGCCGAACGCCCTCGAGTGGGGCATGTTCGGCGCGATGTGGAGCGAGCACTGCGCGTACAAGCACAGCAAGGCGCTCCTTCGCACCCTCCCTACGACGGGCGCTCGCGTCGCGCTGGGCCCCGGCGAGAACGCCGGCGCCGTCGACCTCGGCGACGGACTGCTCTGCGTGTTCAAGGTCGAGAGCCATAACCATCCCTCGGCCGTCGAGCCCTACCAAGGTGCCGCGACCGGCGTGGGCGGGATCCTCCGCGACATCTTCGCCATGGGTGCGCGCCCGATCGCGGTGCTCAACGGCTTGTTCTTCGGCCCCCCCGACACCGAGTCGACGCGCCGGATGGTCCGCGGGGTCGTGGGCGGCATCTCCTTCTATGGGAACTGCGTCGGCATCCCCGACGTCGGCGGGCACGTGACCTTCGCGCCGGTCTACGCCCTGAACCCGCTCGTGAACGCGATGTGCGTCGGCGTGGTGGAGCGCACGGATCTGCGGTCGGCCGCGACGGCGAAGCCGGGCAGCGCGGTGTACCTCGTCGGCTCCGACACCGGGCGCGACGGGATCGCCGGCGCGTCGCTCCTCGCGAGCTTCGAGCTCGGCTCGGCGGACGCGGCGAAGCGCCCGTCGGTCCAGGTCGGCAACCCGTTCCTCGAGAAGCTGCTGCTCGAGGCGACGCTCGAGCTCGTCGCGCTGGACGCGGTCGAGGCGATCCAGGACCTCGGCGCCGCCGGCCTGACGTGCGCGTCGAGCGAGCTCGCGGCGAAGAGCAACGTCGGGATGCGCATCGACGTCGACTCCGTCCCGCGCCGCGCGACCGGGATGATCCCGTACGAGGTGATGCTGAGCGAGTCCCAGGAGCGGATGCTCATCGTCGCGCGTCCGGGACAGGAGGCCGACATCGAGCGCGTGTTCGCGCGCTGGGAGCTGCACGGGGTGCGCATCGGCGAGGTCATCGCCGACGAGCGTCTGGAGATCCGCAGTGGTGGCGCCCTCGTCGCATCGCTGCCGCCGAAGGCGCTGGCCGACGACGCGCCCGAGTACGACGTGCGTGAATGGATGGC
>DATCQC010000173.1:0-4319 GCA_036569685.1 Candidatus Limnocylindria bacterium
CGCTAGTGCTCTGGCACGGGCTCCCGACTCCGATCGGCTACGCCGCCCTCGGCGCGACGCTCCTGTTCGGGGTAGCGCGCGCGATCAGCGCACTCCCCGAGATCCTCGGCGGCTTGTAACTAGACTCGCGCTCGGATCCGCGCCCGCGTCAAGCCACTGCGGCCCGTCCCGATGCGCCTCGTGCTCGACTGCACTTTCGCGCTCATCGCCCACGTGATCCGTCAGTCAGCGCGCGACATGGCTCTCGCGCCGGGTGACCAGGTCGTCGCCTCATTCAAGGCGACCGTGCTGCATCCGTTGCCGAGGATCCGGCACTCGCCCGCGGAGCTCGAAGCGCAGCGATCGCGACCAGGCCAATGACGACCAGTGGTACGGCGCCCGCTCACTAGACTCGCGTCGATGCCCGTCAGCGCGTCCTCCGCACGCACCGCCACACGTTCGCTCTCCGTCGACGAGGCGCTCGGGCGAATCCTCGACCGCGTCAAGCCACTGCCGCCCGTCCCGATCGGGCTGCTCGAGGCGCTCGGCACGACGCTCGCTGCGGACGTCGTCGCAGATCGCGACGTCCCGCCGTTCCGCAACTCCGCGATGGACGGATACGCGGTCGCGGCCGAGGACGTAGCGGAGGTACCGGCGATCCTGACCGTCGTGGGCGACATCGCGGCGGGCGGGGTGCCGTCGCGCGCGCTCGTTCGCGGCGAAGCGATGCGGATCATGACCGGCGCGCCGATGCCCGACGGTGCCGATACGGTCGTGCGCGTCGAGGACACCGACAACCGCACCGATCGCGTGACCATCAGCGTCGTCACACCACGCGGGACATCGGTGCGCGCCGCGGGCGAGGACCTGAAGTCGGGCGAGACGATCCTCCGCACCGGCACCGTGCTCCGCGCGGCGGAGATCGGCGTGCTGGCCACGCTCGGGCGCGCGAACGTGCGCGTCGTGCCGCGGCCGCGCGTCGCGATCCTGTCGACCGGAGATGAGCTCGTCGAGCTCGACGCGCCGCTTCGGCCGGGGCAGATCCGCGACGCGAACCGCTACTCGCTCGCGAGCGCGGCGCGCGCGATGGGCGCGACGCCGATCCCGCTTGGCATCGTGCGTGACACCGCGGACGACCTCCGGCGCGCGTTGCGGGACGCCGCGAGCAAGGCCGACATGATCGTGACCAGCGGCGGCGTCTCCGTCGGCGACCACGATCACGTGAAGCCGGTCGTCGACGAGCTCGGCTCGATGGACTTCTGGTCCATCGCCATCCGGCCCGGCCGGCCGCTCGCATTCGGCGAGATCGACGGGAAGCTCATCTTCGGACTGCCGGGCAATCCGGTGTCGTCGCTCCTCGGCTTCGAGCTCTTCGTGCGGCCCGCGCTCCTGAAGATGTCCGGGCGCCGGCTCCTCCAGCGGCCGCGCGCCTCCGCGACACTCGACGACACGTTCGACACGCCGCCGGGCCTCCGGTTCTTCGCGCGCGGCATCTACGACCCGGCGACCGGCGTCGTCCGGACGACGGGACCGCAGGGGTCGGGCATCCTGCGCTCGATGGCCCTCGCGAATTGCTTCATCGACGTGCCCGAGACGATCCAGCACCTGGATCGTGGTGCCTCCGTTACGGTCATTCGCACGGATCTGCCGGAGGACCATTGAAGAAGCTCACCCATCTCGACGACAAGGGCGCAGCGCGCATGGTCGACGTCGGCGACAAACCCGACACCGATCGGCGCGCGGTCGCGCGCGGCCTGCTGCGCGTCTCCGCGGACACGGTCGCGCTCGTGCGCGACGGCAAGACGAAGAAGGGCGACGTCATCGCGGCCGCGCGGATCGCCGGGATCATGGCCGCAAAGCGGACGAGCGACCTCATCCCGCTCACGCACCCACTCCCGCTCACCCACCTCGCCGTCGACGTCGAGCTCACCGACGAAGGGCTCGCGATCCAGGCGATCGCCGCGACGACGGGGCCGACCGGCGTGGAGATGGAGGCGCTCACCGCGGTCGCGGTCGCTGGGCTCACGCTGTACGACATGCTGAAGAGCGTTGAGCGCGGCGCGCAGCTCACGGACATCCGCCTCGTGGAGAAGAGCGGCGGTAAGAGCGGGACGTACACGGCGCCGTGACGATGCTCACGGCAGCGATCATCACGGTCAGCACGAAGGGCGCGGTCGGCAAGCGGGTCGACGAGAGTGGCCCAGCCATCCGCGAGGCCCTCGAGGCCGCGGGGATCAAGGTCGTGCACACGAAGCTCGTGTCGGACGGCGTCACGCCGGTCGGCAACGCGATCCGCGAGGCGTCGCAGAAGGCGAACGTCGTCATCACGTCCGGCGGCACCGGTCTGTCGCCGAACGACATGACGCCGGAGGCGACCCGCCGCGTCATCGATCGCGAGGCACCGGGCATCGCGGAGGCGCTGCGCGCGCACTCGTTGACCAAGACACCGCACGGGATGCTCTCGCGCGGGGTCGCGGGCACGCTCGGCGCGGCGCTCGTCGTGAATCTCCCGGGCTCGCCGAAGGCCGCGCGGGAGTCGCTCGAGGTCCTCATCCCGGTGCTCGCGCACGCGGCTGAGCTGCTCGCGGGCGAATCTGGCGAGGGCGGACACCGCAACCCGGCATGAGGCTCGCGTACGGCACGGGCGTCAAAGAGGCGCTCGATGCGCGGCGCGGCGTCGTCGCGCTCGAGTCGACGGTCATCGCGCATGGGCTTCCCCGGCCGCGGAACCTCGAGACCGCGCGGATCCTCGAGCGCGACGTCCGCGACGCCGGCGCGGTCCCGGCAACGATCTGTCTCGCCGACGGCATGCTCATCGTCGGCGCCCCCGACGCGCTGCTCGGCAGGCTCGCGAACGAGGAGGGCGTCGCGAAGATCTCGACCCGCGACCTGGCACCATTCCTCGCACGCCTGTCCCCGGACGGCCTCGGCGCGACGACCGTCGCCGCCACGGCGGAGATCGCGGCGCGCGCCGGCATCCAGGTCCTCGCGACCGGTGGGATCGGTGGCGTGCACCGCGGCGCCGAGCGGACGATGGACGTCTCCGCGGACCTGCTCGCCCTGGCAGCCCATCCGGTCGTCGTCGTCTGCGCGGGCGCGAAGCTCGTTCTCGATCTCGCGAAGACGCTCGAGCAGCTCGAGACGCTCGGGATCCCGGTCATCGGCTACGGGACGAGCGAGCTGCCCGCGTTCTATGTGCGCTCGAGCGGCCTGCCCGTACCCCATCGCGTCGACGACCCGATCGCCGCGGCGCGGATCGCGCGCCTGCAGCTGGATCGCGGCGCCGGCATGCTCGTGTGCGTCCCGATCCCCGAGGCGAATGCGCTCCCGCGGGTGGAGATGGAACGCGAGATCGATGCGGCGCTCGCGGCAGCCCAGACGGCTGGCGTGCGGGGCAGCGACGTCACGCCGTATCTCCTCGCGCGGCTCGGCGGCGCGTCCTCAGGCCGCACGCTCGATGCGAACGTCGCGCTCCTTCGGAACAATGCCCGTGTCGCCGCGGCGATCGCGACCACGCTCGCGGGTCTGTGAAAAGCGCGCGCCGTCCGGGCGCGCTAGGGTGCGCCGATGCTCAGCGCGCTCACCGTCCCGCCGGCGGAGGACGAGGTCGCTCGCGCGGCGGCACGCGTGTCGGAGGGAGCGCTCGGTGAGGCAACCGTCGCCCGCTGGCCGCGCGCGCACGACCACCACGCGTACCTGCTGACCGCGCGCGACGGGCGCGAATATCTGTTCAAGGCCGCGCGCATGCGGCATCCCGGCCGGATGCGCCGGTACATCCACGTCGCGGGCATGCTGCGCGAGCGCGAGGTCCCCCATCCGGAGCTGCGCTGGTACGACATGGATAAGAGCACGCTCAGCGTGCCGTACCTCATCCAGGACTTCCTGCGCGGGCAGGACCTCGGGTCCGTCGGCTCGGAGCTCTCGTTCACGGACCAGCACCGCATCGGCGCGAAGCTTGCGCTGGCGTTCCGAGCCCTGCACCAGATCGACTACATCGATACGCCGACCTCCTGGGGCACGGAGTTCGACGACCGCTTCCGCACGCGGGTCGCGGAGTGCGTCGTCCTGGACGCGATCGACAGGGCGGCCGTCGACCGGATCGTTTCGTACTACGACGAGCGGCGCGGAGCCCTCGAGGACGTCCCGCGCCGTCTGAGCCACGACGATCCGTCGGAGAGCAACATCATCGTCGAGCGCGGCGCCGACGGCTGGCAGTTCGTCGCGCTCGTGGATTTCGAACGGGCGCGCGGCCGCGACCCGCTCCTCGATCTCGCGCGGCTGCGGGCGACGACGTTCGCGGCCTGGCCGGCCATGGCGGCCCCGTTCAACGCGGCCTACGG
>DATCQC010000174.1:0-1709 GCA_036569685.1 Candidatus Limnocylindria bacterium
CGCCGCGAGCGCCGGGCCCACGCCCTCGATCGGATCGCCGCGGAACGAAGCGAGGAAGCGCAGGTTGTCGCGCGCCGAGAGTCCCCGCAGCAGTCCGGGCCGCTGGCCGAGGTAGAGGGTCCGCACCGGTGCCTCGCGGCCCCCGCGGCTGAGCGGGACGAGACCGGCGAGTGCGCGGAGCAGCGTGGTCTTGCCGCTCCCGTTCGGGCCGCGAACGACGGTGACGCCCGGCCGGATCTCGAGCTCGAGCGCACGGAGGATCGCGCGATCGCCGAGCACGACGGTCGCACCGCGCAGGGCCGCCGTACTGTTCACGCGCGGATGATGCGGCTTTTCGGACTCGCACTCGCGGCGTGCGTGCTCGCGGTCGCGTGTGCGGAGCCTGTGGCGACCGATCCGATCGAGCGCGGCATGCAGGTGTATCGCGACAAGAGCTGCGCGAGCTGCCATCAGATCGCTGCGGACGGCGGCGGCGTCGGGCCGCCGCTCGGACACATCGGGACCGCCGCCGCGTCGCGGAAGCCGGGCACCAGCGCCGAGGACTACATCCGCGAGTCGGTGCTCGACCCGGGCGCGTACGTCGTCCCCGGGTACCCCGACACCATGCCGCGCGGCCTCACCCGCGGCCTGACCCAGGCGGACTTCGACGACCTCGTGCGTTTTCTGCTTTCACTGAAATAGCAGCGAACGCCAGGTGCCAAGGGCCTGGCCGATCGTGATGGTGGCCGCGGAGACCAGCAGCGCGGCGAGCAGCAGCACGCGATCGCGGCCGGTGAACGGCTGCGGCCGCGCGATCGTGCGGCACGTCAGCGTCGCGAAGCCCCGTGCGTCCATCGCGAGCGCGAGCCGGACCCCACGGCGGATGGCGGCGACGAGCAGCGTGAACGACCGCTCGCGGAACGACGCGGCCCGGTGAAGGAACCCCCCGCCGTCGTCGATGCCGCGCGCGCGACGCGCGAGGCCGATGGTCTCCCATTCGGTGGCGAAGATCGGGAGGAGCCGGAACGCGGCCAACGCACCGACCGCGAAGCGCGGCGACGCGTGCAGGTGCTGCACGAGCGCGTCGGCCAGATCGGTCGGATCGATCGTCACAAAGGCCACGATCCCCGCGAGCGCGATCGCGACCAGGCGCAGTCCGGTCGCGACGGCCGCGACGAGCGACGGTCCGCCGCTGCCGAAGATCCCGTTCACGATCGACGCGCCGATCGCCGCGACGAACAACGGTGCACAGCGACCGAGCAGCGCGCGGGGCGGGATCCCGGACAGCCCCACCGCGGCCGCGATGCCGCAGAGCAGCAGAAGTGGCGTGACCGGATCGACGGACAGGAACAGGACGAGCATCACGATCGCGGCCGCGCCGAGCTTCGCCAGGGGGTTGGCGCCCGCGAGGGCGGCACGCGGATCGGGCCGGAGCGGCGTGAGCAGCATCATGCCGCGCGCCCCGCGTCGAGCCGGAGCTCGCGGTCGGCGAGCGCCCGTACGAGCGCGCGGTCGTGCGTCGCGAAGACGATGCCGCGGCCCGCATCGCGCGCGTCGCGGAGCAGGGCGACGAGCTCCGCGTACGTCGCCCGATCCTGGCCGAAGGTCGGCTCGTCCAGGACGAGCAGCGGCGGATCCGTCGCGAGCGCCGTCGCGACCGAGAGCCTGCGCTGCTCGCCGCCGGAGAGCGTGAACGGATTCGCGGCCGCAAGGGGTGCGAGCCGTAGGCG
>DATCQC010000175.1:0-3099 GCA_036569685.1 Candidatus Limnocylindria bacterium
GTCATCGCCGGCGGGTGCGAGCCGTAATAGGCCTCGATCCCGGCGAGGCCCGCGGCGACGATGAGCGGCATGAGCTCGTCCAGCCCGACGACCGTGAACGGATGCGCGAGCGATGGCACGCCGCCGTGCGAGACGACGAGCTGCACCGCCTCGAGCGGCGAGAGTCCGACACGCGACACGTAGGCCGGAGCGTCCTTCGCGATGAGGGTGTCGAACGCGCTGTCGTAGGTCGGGACGTGCCCAGCCTCGAACAGCGCCTGCGCGAGATGCGGTCGTCCGAGCGACCCGCCCTGCGCGATCTCCATGACGCGGGCGAGCGCGATCGGATAGCCAAGCGCGTTCAGCTTCTCGACCATGAGCTCGATCCGCTTCCCGCGGTGCTCGCGCAGCCAGCGCAGCCGGTCCTCGAGGGCGGCATCGGCCGGATCGAGGAAGTAGCCGAGGATGTGGACATCGCCCCACTCCGACTCGGTGTTCAGCTCGGTGGATGGGATCACCCGGACGCCCATGCGCTCCCCGGCCGCCGTCGCCTCGGCAGCGCCGGCGAGCGTGTCGTGATCGGCGAGCGCCTGGACCTGCACCCCACGCCCGGCGGCCCGCTCGACGAGCGCCGCGGGCTCGAGCGCGCCATCCGAGCGAAGCGAATGTGTGTGCAGATCGATCGGATAGCCGACGCTCATGAGCGTGCGGTGATCTCGTACACGTGGCCATCCGGACCGTAGAAGTGTGACCACGCGCTCGACGCTCCATGGTGGACCTCGCCGATGAAACGGATGCCTTTGGCCTCCATCTCCCGCCGCGCGGCGACAACGTCATCGACCTCGAAGCCTGCGACGGGCGCGACCATGAACTCGTGCCCGTCAGCGATGCCCTTCGGTCCGAACACTTCGAACGTATCCCCGTTCTCCGTGCCGAACACTGCGAAGTCCTCCTGTTCGAGTTGGAGGCGCAGCCCCAGGATGTCGCGCGCGAAGGCAACGGTCTCTGCGAAGCGGTCGGTCGGCGTACCGAGCCAACGGATGCTTCGCACCTTCACGAGCCAAAGATCCGATCGACGCGTTCGATCGAGCGCGCCTTCCCGCGCGCATCGTCGGCCTCGATGAGGATGCTGCCGAACACGACCGGCCCATCGGCGACCTCGAACCGCTTCGGCATGCCCGTGCGGAAGCGCTCGACGATGACCTCGGTCCGCATGCCGAGGATCGAGTCGCGCGGACCGACCATGCCGGTGTCGCACACGAGCGCGGTGCCGTTCGGGAGCACGCGCGCGTCCGCCGTCGGCACGTGGGTGTGACTCCCGACCACCGCGGTCACCCGTCCGTCGAGGTGCCAGCCCATCGCGAGCTTCTCGCTCGTCGCCTCCGCATGCCAGTCCAGCACCCGCAACGCCGGAACGTCGGTGGACAGCAGCGCGTCCAGCGCCCGGAACGGATCGTCGGCCGGATTCATGAACGTGCGCCCGATCGCATTGACGACCAGGACACCCTTGCACACGAGCGACCCGCGGCCCGGATTGTTCGCCGGAAGGTTGATCGGCCGCAGGACGAAGTCGAGGCTCTCGATCTCGTGCATGAATTGCCGCTGATCCCACACGTGGTTGCCGCTCGTCACGACGTCGGCGCCGCTCGCCTGCAGCTCGCGCGCGATCTCGGCCGTAAGGCCCGCCCCGCCGGCCGAATTCTCGCCGTTCACGATCGCGAGGCCGATCCGCAGCTCGTCACGGAGCTTCGGCAGCAGGGCGGCGACCGCGTCGCGGCCCGGCCGGCCAACGACGTCCCCGACGAACAGGATGCGCATCGCGGCTATTTCGCGTAGTCGACTGCGCGCGTCTCCCGGATGATCGTGATCTTGACCTGGCCCGGGTACTGGAGCGTGTCCTGGATCTTCTGGGCCATGTCGCGGGCAAGGCGCGCGGCGTGGAGGTCGTCGATCTCGCTGGGCTTGACCATGACCCGGACCTCGCGGCCGGCCTGGATCGCGAACGACTTCTCGACGCCCGGGAAGCTGTTCGCGACGGCTTCGAGCTCGGTGAGCCGCTGGATGTAGTTCGAGACGATCTCGCTGCGAGCACCGGGACGGGCGGCGCTGATCGCGTCGGCCGCCGAGATGAGCGTGCCGACCATCGTCACCGGCTCCACGTCGCCGTGGTGGCCGACGACGCCGTCGATGACCGTCTGCGGGAAGCCGTAGCGCTTGAGCAGCTCGCCACCGATGACGGTGTGCGCGCCCTCGACCTCATGGTCGATCGCCTTGCCGATGTCGTGGAGCAGGCCGGCGCGCTTCATCGTCTGCTGGTCGTAGCCGGCCTCGGCCGCGAGCATGCCCGCCACGTGCGCGACCTCGATGGAATGCCGAAGCACGTTCTGCCCGAACGATGTGCGGAAGTGCAGCCGGCCGAGGTACTTCACGAGGTCCGGGTGCAGCGCGCCGATGCCCACCTCGTAGACGGCGGCCTCGCCGGCTTCCTTGATGGACTGGTCGATCTCGGTGCGGGCGCGACCCACGGCCTCCTCGATGCGCGCGGGATGGATCCGGCCGTCGACGAGCAGTCGCTCGAGGGCGCGCTTCGCGACCTCGCGGCGGATCGGGTCGAACCCGGACACCACCACGACCTCAGGCGTGTCGTCGATGATCACGTCAACACCGGTGAGGGTCTCGAGCGCGCGGATGTTGCGACCCTCACGTCCGATGATGCGGCCCTTCATGTCGTCGCTCGGCAGCGACACCGAGGTCACCGAATGCTCGGTCGTGTGCACCGCCGCGTAACGCTGGAGCGCCATCGTCAAAATTGCGCGGGCCTTGTCGTCCGCGCGCTCGCGCGCCTCGATCTCGTACTCACGGACCTTCCGGTTCGTGATGTCGCGCATCTCCTCCTCGACGCTCTCGAGGAGCAGGGCCCGGGCCTCGTCCTGGGTGAGGCCGGCGACGCGGGCGAGCTCGACCTGCTGTTCCTCCTGGAGCTGCACGATCTTCGCCCGCTCGGCCTCGAGCGCGGACTCTTTCTCGGTGAGCTTTCGCTCGCGTCCGACGAGCTCGGCGGTCTGGGCGTCGACCTGCTCGTCCTTCTTGTCCAGCCGCGTCTCGTAGCGCTGGAGCTCC
>DATCQC010000176.1:0-5674 GCA_036569685.1 Candidatus Limnocylindria bacterium
TCTGGTGGTCGCGCGCATCGCGGCGCGCGGGACGCGGGTCCCGATCACGACCGCGACCGATGTCCGCAGCGCGATCGCCGCGGCCCGGGCCGCCGCGGGGCCGGATGGCCTGGTGGGCGTCGCGGGATCGCTCGCCCTCGCCGCGGACGCACGGACGGCCCTCAGGCTCGTACCGTCGGAGCGATGGTGGTGATCCGCGCGCTGGTCTTCGACTTCGACGGGCTCATCCTGGAAACCGAAACGCCCGCGTATCAGGCGTGGGCCGAGGTCTATCGCGAGTTCGGCCACGAGCTGCCGAAGGAGCTCTGGTTCGAGTACATCGGCCGTGAGGGTGGCTGGTTCGATCCCCTGGCCTATCTCGAGGGACTGGTCGGACCGCGCGACGACCGCGACGCGATCCAGAAGCGGCGCGACGCGCGCAAGACGGAGCTGGTCATGGCCGTCGCCGAGAGCGCCGGCCTCCGGTCGGTCCTTGCCGACGCCCGGGCCCGCGGGCTTCGGCTGGGGGTGTGCTCAAGCTCCACACCGAAGTGGGTCCTCGGCCATCTCGACCGGCTGGGCCTGCGTCCCTTCTTCGACCACATCCAGTGCCGCGACCGTCCCGAGCTCCGCGCGAAGCCGGAACCGGATCTGTACCTGGCCGCGTGCGCCGGTCTCGGCGTCCGTCCGGACGAGGCCATCGCGTTCGAGGACTCGCGCAACGGCATGCTGGCGGCCCAGGCGGCCGGCATGCGCTGCGTCGTCGTTCCGAACGAGCTGACCGTCGCGATGGACCTCACCGGCGCGGACCACCGCTTCGAGTCGCTCGCGTCCGTAACGCTCCAAGTGCTCCTCGACGCGTCCTAGGATGCGGACGTGGCCGCCACGACCCCCGCCGACGCGAAGATGGTCGCGCAGCAGTTCCCGACCACGCCGCGCGCGAGCCGCGCGCGCCACATCCTCGGGTACTGGCGCCACCCGGTGGCGCAGGCGATCCTCAAGGCGTTCCTCACCGTGTTCGTCACGACGAGCATCACGTTCTTCCTCATCCGGCTCATGCCCGGCAACCCGATCGACATCAAGATCGACGAGCTCACCAAGGACGGCCTCATGACGTACGCGGAAGCGCGCTCGCAGGCCGCCAGTCTGTTCAGCATCGACCTCGATAAACCGGTGCTCGAGCAGTACCTCTCGTTCGTCGGCAACCTGGCCCACGGCAATCTTGGGTACTCGTTCGTCTCCCAGGGCACACCGGTCATGGGGATCGTGCTCGCGGTGCTCCCATGGACCCTGTTCTCGGTCGGGACCGGCCTGCTGCTCAGCTTCAGCATCGGCGTGTTCCTCGGACTGTTCGCCGCGTACAACCGGAACACGAAGATCGATCACATCCTTTCGCTCGGCGGCTCGATCATCAGCGCGGTACCGAACTACTTCATCGCGCTCCTCATCGTCATCGTCCTCGGGGTCGAGCTCCGCTGGGTGCCGATCACGCAGATGCGCGGCGCGACGAGTCCCGGCATCCAGCCGGGCTTCACGCCCGCGTTCGTCGGCGACGTGCTGTTCCACGCCGCGCTGCCGATCAGCGTCTTCTTCCTCGCGACGCTGGGCCACTGGATCCTCGGGATGAAGAGCGCGACGATCAACGCGCTCGAGGAGGACTACGTCAACGCCGCGCGCGCCCGCGGCCTGTCCGACGGCCGCATCATGACCGCGTACGTGGGCCGCAACGCCGTCCTGCCCCTGGTGACGCAGCTCGCCATCACCGCCGGGCTCGCCATCGGCGGATCGATCCTCATCGAGCAGTACTTCGTCTATCAGGGCGTCGGCCTGCGTCTGCAGGCGGCGGTCACTCAGCGCGACTACCCGGTCATGCAGGGCATCCTCTTGATGGTCACGTTGGCCGTGGTCCTCGCGAACCTCGCCGCGGACCTCCTGTACAGCAAGCTTGACCCGCGGATCGGCCGCGCGGGCGGGGCGACCGGCACGTGACCGTCGCCGCGCTCCCGCGACAGGGCGACCGGACCCTCCCGCGCCCGCTCGAGAGCGCCATCGAGTTCCTGCGCCTCCTGTCGAAGCGCCCGAGCGGCCTCATCGGCTTCGTCGGGATCGTGTTCTTCCTCCTGCTCGCATTCGTCGCCCCGATCTTCGTGCCGAACCAGGAGAACCCCGACGTGACCGCGCTGTACCAGACGCCGTCGGCGCAGCATCTTCTCGGAACGGACAACAGCGGCCGCGACGTCCTCAACCAGATCGTCCAGGGCGGCAAGGAGATCATCAGCGTCGCACTCATCACGGCGTTCCTGACGACCCTGATCGCGACGGTCCTCGGATCTGTCTCGGCGCTCGTCGGCGGGAAGTTCGACGCGGTCCTCGTGGCGATCGCCGACATCGTGCTGACCGTGCCGCCGCTCATCGTGCTCATCGTCATCTCCGCGCTCGCGCGGCCGACGAACTTCCTCGCGCTCGCGCTGGTGCTCTCATCGCTCGGCTGGGCCGGCCTCATGCGCCAGGTCCGGGCGCAGGTGCTCACGTTGAAGGAACGTGACTACGTCGAGGCGGCGCGATCGCTCGATCTCGGGCTCCCCCACATCGTGTTCCGCGAGATCCTGCCCAACATGCGCAGCTATATCGTCATCCACTTCGTGCTGGCGATGACCGGCGCGATCTACGCGCAGGTGGCGCTCATCATCCTCGGGCTCGTCCCGTTCTCGGGGAAGAACTGGGCGCTCATGCTCAATTTCGCGAACACGCAGGGCGCGTTCTACTTCAAAGACGCGTTCTGGTTCGTGTTCAGCCCGATCCTGGCGATCGTCCTCCTGCAGCTGTCGCTCGTCCTGTTCGTGAACGCGCTCGAGGACATCTTCAACCCGCGCCTGCGCTCCTCATGAAGCCGGTCCTCTCGGTCCGCGACCTCTCGATCGACTACCGCACCCGGCGCGGACCGGTGCATGCGGTACGCGACGTGTCGTTCGACATCGCGAAGGGCGAGACCGTTGCGATCATCGGCGAGAGCGGCTCCGGAAAGACGACGCTGGCCGTCAGCCTCATCCGCCTCTCCCCCCGGTCGGCGCGCATCACGAAGGGCTCGATCCTGTACACGAACGATCGAGAGACGATCGACATCCGGACCGTGCCCGATGACGAGCTGCGCCAGTACCGGTGGAGCGAGTGCGCCATGGTGTTCCAGGCTGCGCTCAACTCGTTCAATCCGGTCATCAACGTCTGGGAGCAATTCGCCGACACCGCGCGGGCCCATGGGATGAAGGACAGCGCGACCATCCACGCGCGGGCGAACGAGCTGCTCGATCTGGTCCATCTCGATCCCGACCGCGTGTTAAAGGCGTATCCGCACGAGCTCTCCGGCGGGATGAAGCAGCGTGTCCTCATCGCGCTGAGCCTATTGCTCGAGCCACAGCTCATCATCCTCGACGAGCCGACGACCGCGCTCGACATCCTCACCCAGCGCGCGATCATCGATCTCCTCGGCACTTTGAGGAAGAGGCTCGGCTTCTCCATGATCTTCATCTCGCACGACCTGTCGATCGCGGCCGAGCTGGCCGACCGGATGATCACGATGTACGCGGGCACGGTCGTCGAGCGCGCGAGCGTGACAGACCTCTTCTATCGGCCACGCCATCCGTATTCGGTCGGGCTCCTCCGCGCGGTGCCGCGGGTCTCCGGGGCGATGGGCGCCGTCGAATCGATCCCCGGCTCGCCGCCCGATCTCATCCGCCTCCCGCCCGGCTGCACGTACATCCCGCGCTGCCCGCTGGCGATCGCGGCGTGCGCCGACCGCGAGCCCGATCTTGTGCCGGTGGACACTCCGGATCACGAGGCGCGCTGCATCCGCTGGAAGACCGTGGCCGAGCAGGTCGGTACCGCCGAGGTCGCCGTGGCGGAGAAGATCGCAACCGCATGAGCGTCGTCGACGCGACCGTCCGCGGCACGCCACTGATCGAGCTCGACCACGTGAGCCGCGCGTTCAAGGTCCCGGGTGGCTCGATCACCGCGGTCGACAGCGTCTCGCTCGCGATCGCCTCGAGCGAAGCGCTCTGCATCGTCGGCGAGAGCGGCTGCGGCAAGACGACGACCGGACGGATGCTCGCGGGGATCCTCCGTCCGACGAGCGGACGGCTGATCTACGAAGGGCAGGATGTCTGGCAGAAGAAGGGTCACGACCTCTCGGCCTTCCGGCAGGCGGTGCAGCTCGTCCACCAGGATCCGTACGCGTCGCTGAATCCGACGCGCACGGTCTTCCAGACGCTCTCGGCGCCGATCTATCGCCACAAGAAGGCAAGGGGCAGCCGCGACGCGACGAACCGGGTCCGGCATCTGCTCGACGTCGTCGGGCTCACGCCGCCGGACGACTTCCTGTCGAAATACCCGCATCAGCTCTCCGGCGGCCAGCGCCAACGCGTCGCGATCGCGCGCGCGCTCACCGTGGATCCGCGGGTGATCGTCGCGGATGAGGCGGTCTCGATGGTGGACGTGTCGATCCGCATCTCTCTTCTGAACCTGCTGCTCGGCCTGCGCAGCGAGATGGGGGTGAGCATCGTGCTCATCACCCACGATCTCGCGGTCGCGCGGTACTTCGCCCAGGAGGGCCGGATCGGCGTGATGTACCTCGGCCGGATGGTCGAGCTGGCGCGCAGCGAAGCGCTCGTGTCCGACCCGGCCCACCCCTACTCGGCCGCGCTCATCGCGGCGATCCCGGAGGCGGACCCGCGGATCACGCGATCGAAGGACCGGGTGACGCTCAAGACCGCCGATGTGCCGAGCCTGCTCGCGCTGCCGCCAGGCTGCACGTTCCACCCGCGCTGCCCCCTGGCGGAGCCCGGCCTCTGCGACGTGCTCGTCCCCGAGCTTCTGCCGTTGCCGGGAGGCGAGGTGCGTGAGGTCGCGTGCCACGTCGCGATCCGCGAGCGCCAGCCCGCGGCGGAGCTGCTCGCCTAAGTGGACCCGCAGATCCTCCATGCGGGCTTCCGGATCGCCGTGCTGATCGCGGGCGTCGCGCTCTTCCTGCTCGTCTTCGAGCCGCGTGATTCGGCCGAATTCGTGGTCAGCGCCATGGCCCTGGTCATCGGTTTGACCTTCATGGCCCTCGTGGCGGTATTGGTTTGGTATTCGACACCCAAGATGCCCCGAGCGCACAATGCCTCGGTCCAGCGAAGGAGGAAGGAACAATGAGCGACCAGCGATATCGGGTTGACCGGCGCCGGTTCCTGCGTGATTCCGCGCTCGTCAGCCTCGGCATGGTGGCCGCGGCCTGCGCGCCAGGCGCGACGCCAGGCAGCAGTGGCGGCGGCGGCACAGCGAAGAAGGGTGGCGAGTTCCACGCGGCGTGGCCCTGGGATCTGCCCCCGAAGGGTCACTACAACTACCTCTCCGCAGGCACGGTCGTCTCGGGCAGCTACCTCGTCGACTTCTTCCTGCCCTCGCTCGGGGTGTATCGCTGGACCGAGGGCAAGTGGGAGAACTGGCTCATGGAGTCGGCGACCCAGAACGGCGAGAACTACGAGGTCAAGCTGAAGCAGGGGCTCAAGTGGGACGACGGCAAGGAATTCACCTCCGCCGACGTCGCGTCGACCTACTGGGTCGGCCGCGCACAGGGCTTCGGGATCTGGACCTATGCCGACAAGCTCGAGACGCCGGACAAGTACACGGTGCGGTTCCACATCAACCGGCCGTCCTCGCT
>DATCQC010000177.1:0-1697 GCA_036569685.1 Candidatus Limnocylindria bacterium
GGACCGGACCGTGCGCGCGTTCCAGCTCGGTCGCGATCTCGCGCATCTTCGCCTCGGCCATCTCCGCATAGGCCTCGTACAGAAGATGCCGTACCCGCTTGCCGCGGCTCGCATCTCGCACGGTGCCGAGGAACACGACGATGCCGCCGGCGTCCGGACCCCGCACCGCGTCGATCGCGGCATCCACCGACAGCGGCGCGGCGCTCACGAGGATGGGCTCGGAGCTCGAGACCGCGCCGCCGGAGACCGGCGGGATCAGCGCAAGCTCGTCGCCGTCGGCGAGCGGCTCGTCAAGACCGACGTACTCGCGGTTCCTCGCAATGACCATCTGGCGGATGCCGCTGACCGGAGGATGCAGCGCGATGATCGCCGCGATCGCGTCGCGGACCGGCCGGCCGTCCGGCAGGTCGAGGACCAGGTGCCCGACGCCGGCCGCTTCGCGCGCCGATGCGAAGAGCCGCACGCGCACGTTCATCGATCGCAATGGTACGTGCGAGAATCCGTGCGGATGGACCCGAGCGCGACGGGATTCGCCCTCTTCCTGTTCGTCCTTCTGCTCGTCGTCAATGCGTTCTTCGTCGCGGCCGAGTACGCGTTCGTGCGCGTGCGCGGCACGCAGCTGCAGGAGCTCATCGAGGCCGGCAGCGCTCGCGCGCGGAAGGCGATGCGGATCCTCATGTCGCTCGACAGCTACATCTCGGCGATCCAGCTCGGAGTCACGCTCGCCGCGCTCGGCCTCGGTCTCGTCGGCGAGCCGGCTGTGGCGCGGCTCATCGAACCGGTCTTCGAGCCGCTCGGCGCGCCCGTCGTCGTCTCGGTCCTCAGCTTCCTCATCGCGTTCGCCCTGGTGACCTACGCGACCGTCGTCCTCGCCGAGCTGGCACCGAAGTACCTCGCGCTCGACCGCGCGCTCCCGCTCGCGCTCTGGACCGCGTATCCGCTCGATCTCTTCCATTCGCTCATGCGGCCGTTCATCAACGTCATCAACGGCAGCGCGCTCGGCGTGCTCCGGCTGTTCGGCGTCCGTCCGGGCGCCGAGGCCCAGGCGCACAGCGCCGAGGAGCTGCGCATGCTCGTGGCCGCGTCGACGAAGAACGGCATCCTCCAGGAGTCCGAGCGGATCCTCGTGGGGAACGCGCTCGACTTCGCCGAGACGCTCGTCCGCCAGGTCATGGTCCCGCGGACGGAGATCGTCGCGATCCCCGACGACTCGACGGTCGAGGGTGTCGTTGAGCTGCTCAAGCAGAGCCCGTTCACGCGGCTGCCGGTGTACCGCGACGATCTCGACCACATCGTCGGCGTCGTCCATGTGAAGGACGTCGTCGGCGCGGCGCCCGCACGCGCGGTGAGCGAGCTCATGCGCAAGCCCCTCTACCTGCCCGAGACCGCGCATCTCGACCGGGCCCTCGCGCAGTTCCGCCGGGAACGGGTCCAGCTCGCGATCGTGATCGACGAGTTCGGCGGCACCGGCCGGCCTGGTCACGCTGGAGGACGTCATCGAGGAGCTCGTCGGCGAGGTCCAGGACGAGTTCGACCGGGAGGCGCCGATGCTCCGGGAGGAGAGCGGCGTCTACCTGATCAACGGCCTGATGACGCTTCCGGACGTCCGGGAACGGCTCGCCCTCGATCTCGCCAGCGAGCCGTACGACACGGTCGGCGGGATGATCTTCGGTCGGCTCGGCAGGCTCGCGCAGGTG